>JAYEIY010000177.1:0-9954 GCA_034660375.1 Verrucomicrobiota bacterium | reverse complement strand
TTCTGTACTATTCTCACCTTTGATAAAAATCATCATTACTGAAATAGCAAAAACATGAAAAACCAAAGAGAGTATTGGACCGACAAGCATCTCTCTGAATTTACGTCTGCGGTATTCTTCAAGTATTCCCACTATCTCCGAGTCTTCAAGAAGTTCTTCATCTTCGAGAACCTCTTCTACTTCTTCATAATGTTCTTCTGACATAATGTTTCTCCTTATTTTATTTGTACTCTATATTCATTTTTGAAAGATCTTTAAAAAGTTCCTTGTAAAGTTGTTTAGCCTCTTTTTTGAATTTTTTTGATGTATTTGATTTTACTACAAGACTACCGCCTATATCAAGTTTATTCCTAAAAAAAGTGAGAATTTCTCCGAATCCGCCAAGATTAACAATATTGTACATATTATTTTTATCCAGCGTACAAATTCCTTTTTTATGCAAATAATCAAGAATATTGAGTACTGCTTTTGTAGGAATAGCAAGATTTTGACTAATTTCACTTATCAATCCGGAATATTGAATGGGTATCTTAGATTTTCCTGAACTTTTACTATTAATAAGGCAAAAGACATAATAGAGTTGTGTCAAGATCGGGAATGCAGGATTTCCAGCTAGAAATGGATGGATAATTTTATCCATTGAAGCAATTCTTTCTGCCATAGAAACCACAATACTTTCCATCCAGGGGGGAAGTGTCCTTAATTCGTCCATAAGTAACTCATGAGTAATCACCAATGCTTCTGTCTTTTTCATAGCCACGACATCTGCAGTTCTGAAATCCATAGTAATCCCAGCCAACTCCCCAATTATCGCTCCTTTTTCAAACTCTGCATACTTTATTTTTTCACCCTCAAGCGTCCTTCCTTTTACTTGAACTTTTCCCGATACAAGAACATAGGTTTCCGTCCCTATTGCTCCTGCTTTCATCAGAAATTCTCCTTTTTCAAAGATCCTATATGATGAAACGGTTCTACCCGATAAAAAATTATCAATATTAAGGATTAATTCTTTTACAGAAGAAAAACGTTCTTCCTTTTTGAGTTTCATGGCACGCATAACAATATCTACCAATGCATTCGGCAAATCTTCTGCAATAAGAAATTCTCTCGGATTCCTAAAGTCTCCTATTTCGGCTTTTTTTACTATTTCTAACTGCGAATTTCCTTCATAAGGAGGGCGTCTTGTAATTATATGATATAGAGTTGCTCCTAACAGAAAAATATCGGTTTTACGATCTATTTCAGAGATTTCTGCAAAAGCTTGTTCAGGAGCTATATACGCCAAACTCCCCTTAATTATTCCATTGGTTGTAAGAAATGCATCACCTTTAGAAATAAAATCTGTTTCATCAAAATTAGCGACAGTTCTTGTTCCTTTCTCATTTACTTCTTCTGAACAATACTTGGCAAGCCCCCAGTCAAGAAGAAGAACTTCACCAAAATCTCCTACCATGATATTTTCCGGTTTCAAATCTCGATGTATTATTCGCCTGGAGTGTGCATAAGCAATGGCATCACATACTTTTCTAAAAATTAAAATCAGTTTCCTTAGAGGATATTTATTTATATAGTCCTGATCATTAGCATCGAGTTTTCTAATAATTTCAAATAGAGACTCTCCCTCAACGAGCTTCATTGTATAAAATGGGTTTTCTTCGTTATTGTAACTACCTATATCGTGAACAGGAATTATATTAGGATGTTCCAAGTGAGCCGTAATTATAGCTTCATTAAGAAACTCTTCAATATTAGTTGAGTCCTTCATCTTTTCTTTTGGAAGGACTTTCATGGCAATAACACGCTTGAGAGATTTATCAAAGACAATATTGATAATTCCCATGCCACCCTCTGTTAATTTGGACCGAGTCTCATAACGCTCAGAATCCAGAAAATTTAATTTTATATTAACAGTATTTAGAATATTTTCCATAAAACTTATTTTTTTATTTTTACTATTTATTCTAAACTTATTCTACTCCACTTTATATGATTGTCAAGTTTTTTTACGTATAACATTCCAATTCAAAATCATTCCCTGAATTATCTACAAGGAGTGTTTTATTCTTAATCTCAACTTCGTTCCCATTCAGTTTTCCTGTGGTTTTTGCTAAGTTATGAAAAATAAAACGGAATGTTTGTCTTGCGGACTCCGCAAAACCATTTCCTGATACAGAAGCTTTTATCAAGAGAACTCCATCTTTTTTGCTCAAGGTAAAGAATGTTCTTAGATATTTACCTTTCTGAAAATTAAAGGTAAGTCCGTCGTCTTCGTGTAAAATATCTGTATAGCTTCCATCTACAAGTGGGACAAAAACGTGTAAATCTATTTGTTCGGGGTGTAGATTCATAGTTGAAACGGGAATTTTCTGAAGCATCGGAATTATAGAGCCGGCCTTTACAAATGTCGGAATAAATTCCATCGGAGCTTCAGCTGTCACATAACTATTCCCCTCATTTATTTCTCCGGTGTTTAGATTGTACCAAGCTCCTTCGGGCAGATAAACACTCCTTGATGTTTGTCCAGCTTTACATATCGGAGCAACAAGAATCTTTTTACCAAAAAGATATTCGTCACTGATATTTGCAACAGTCTTATCTGACTGATAATCATAAACAAGGGGTCGCTGTATAGGCTCACCAGTTTTGCTCGCCTCCATAAACTGCGAATAGACGTAAGGCATAAGCCTGTACCTCATCTGGGTGGTTTTTTTACATAATTCCTTTGTAGCTTTTCCAAATGACCACAGATATTGATCTTTCTTATCGCTGTTGTGGTTTCTGAAAAACGGAGTAAATGTAGCATATTGCATCCATCGAATAAGAAGCTCTGCTGTTGCCGATTCTCCAAATCCTCCGGCATCGGCACCAACAAAAGGCTGTCCCGAAATTCCAAGTCCGGATCCCATAGCAATACTCATTTCAAGGTGTTCCCAGCGAGACATATTATCTCCCATCCAGTTGGCAGAATAACGCTGAATCCCCGGCGATCCCGCTCTGCTTAAGATAAAAGTTCTTTTTTCAGGCATAGCTTTCAACAAGCCATTTCTTGTTCCCATTGCCATAAGTATAGCATATTGATTATGAATCCTTTCATGTGAAAAATTCTCTCCATCAATATCAAAGAGCATATCATTTGTATTTATTACTCCGGTTGCAGGTTCATTCATATCATTCCAGATACCTGCCAGCCCACTCTTAACATGCTCTGCATTTAATTCTCCCCACCATTCTCTTGTTTCTTCTTTTGTAAAATCTGGAAAGACCGTTCGTCCGGGCCATACAGCTCCTATATAAAGCTGACCATTCTCAGCCTTGCAAAGCAGATTTTTTTCTACCGCTTCATCAAAAACAGGATTGCCGGGTTCATATTTGACGCCCGGATCAATTATTGTAATAACACGAATCCCCATATCTTCCAACTTTTGGATCATCTTCTCCCGCTCTGGAAACTTATCTTTGTTCCATGTAAAAACCCTATAACCATCCATGTAATCAATATCAATCCAAAGAGTATCACAGGGTATCTTTTCCTTCACAAACTTTTCTGCCATATCCTCTAGCTCTTCCTGGATATATGGAAACCATCTGCATTGATGATAACCAAGCGCCCAGATAGGAGGAGCCTGCATCCGCCCCGTAACCCAAGTATATTCCGAGAGAATATCTTTCATGCTGGGACCAGCAAATATATACTCTGTATATTGTCCACCATTGAACTGAAATCGGTATTGATTTGAATTCGTAAATTCAAAAAAAGCTTTATAGCTATTATCAATAAAGAAACCTGCGGCATTTCGATGTGTTTTGTCGGCTGGTATATGATAAAAGAACGGAATAGAGACGTAATAAGGATCAAAAACATTACTGGTCGGATCATTTTTAGGATCTGAATCACTTAAATGAAAATGATGATGTGTGTCCGGTGCAAGTATGTCTGTATTCCACATAACATAATTTTCACCTGATTTATCTATCTGTCCGGTCTTTTCACCAAGTCCATAAATATTGTCCTTATAGACATATTTTCTTGTAATTATGAATTTATTATTAAGATATCCGTATGCAATGCTTTTGCCTTCTGTATCCGTGCAAGTAGAAAAAACATTTGTTCCATCATTTCGAATACAGTTCATTGAAAAATTATCTTTTGATATAGACAGTTCTATTTTGTCTGTAGATAAAACAATGCTGTTTTCAGAATCATTCACTGTAAACTTAGGGTTAGAGGGGAGTTTAAAATCTGTTGCCCACGTAGGATTTTCATCAAAGATTCTATTCTGACTTATTTTTATCCGCAAGATATTGTCTTTAATTACTTCAATTCGAACTAATTCCCTATCTACTTCCAGAAGAATTCCATTAGAAATTTCTTTACAAGAATTTACATTTCTCAAATATTCTATCATATCTGTTTTTATTAATGATGCCATACTATCTCTCTTTTTTTAGGAAGGCTTTTTCTACAGTCTTTGTTCCTGTTTTTTAACCTTTTTATACAATATTTAACGGGATTGTTTAATAAGAGCAAAAAATCTATCCTCATATCTTTCAAAAAGATTGTGGTGCTTCAATTTTTCTCCTAAAAGGTTAATTCGTTTTTGACTGCCACGAGCGGATATAAAATCTCTTTCAAGTTCATCATAAAAAGCATTTTCATCTGCTTTTTCTCTAGAATTGATTTGGTGGATATTTACGGGAATGGATTTTTGTACATATTCTGAAAGAAATTTAAGGAGAGATATTTCCCATTGTTCATCCACACCATGAATCAGTGCAGTAAGTTGATTGTTATCAACTTCAAGATCTTTTTTTATCTGCGTCTTTACATCTTCCAATGTTCCGGAAATCGTTTTATCAAGAGTATTATCTTTGCGCAATTTCAATCCATATTTCAGAATTTTCATCATATTCCCGTTCTCAAGCAACCATTCTGCATATTCCTGTGCTTCTTCACCAAATCCTTCAACAAGCTGATCAGCATATTGAGAAGGAACAATGATTTGTGGACGTTCAGAATATACACGTCCGGTTCTCACGCGAACCTTTCCTACTTCATCCATCAATTCTGCAATAAGGTGATATTCCACAACAGTAGTTCCAAATGTTTCAAGAGTCTGCTTAGGATACAAGAAAACTTCTGTTGAATTTACTGCGTACCATACATCTTCTTGGAGAGCCATATATTAAAAATCCTATTTTTATTTACAATTAACGAAAAACAATCAATTAAACTCACACTTCCTTTTCAAATACACCGACACTTATTCCACCTAAATCTATAAGGCCTATAGTTTTGTAGTATCCCAGCCATCGCTGATTTATCATTTCTGTCAAATCCGAAGTACTTTTTATATTATATTCAGAAAGAACATATTGTAAATCCGGTGAAGCTCCGGAGCGTCTTTGCAAAACAAAGGTAACTTTCTCTTCACGGGTAATAACAGCTCTTACAATGTATTTGGGAGAACCATTGCATTTTTCTGTAAGAAATTCAGCAATATCCCGTGTTTCAGCAGCAATCGTATCTATGCTATAATTTACAAGCCTAGTATCCATAATATATCTCCTCTCCTTTTTGCGGAGTCCGCAAATTATCTTTGTCTTTTATTAGTTCTTCTTTATCATAATACTTTTCCTGAGAAATTTCAATTATACAATCCGTTTTTCCATCTGAATTCCGTGGGACAGATATCCCTACATCGTCCAGCCAATCAGCAAATTTTCCGATAAGCAGTTCTCTGCAAGTTTCTGAAGAATCAATACCTGTTTTATTTTTTACAGGACCAAATTGCTTTTCTCGTTTTGCTTCAAGAATTAGTGGATTTTTCGAAAGCGGGAGTGCATCAAAAATAAAAGTTTCCAATTTTACGGCATTGGGGTTATTCGGTGTAATCAAATCTCCTTTTAAATTTATAAAAGGCACTTTTTTATCTGCTCTGTGGATTGGCAACTTAAATTCACCCTTATTGAGTTTTTCTATAAATGCCCTACTAAGTACATGAATAGCCGGACTTCCCATTCTAAAAACAAGATTACCATTTTTATCTTTTCTAGTTGCGGTCTCTTCAGGAAAATCACTGTACTCAATAATTTGAATCTTATCACCAATTAAACAAAAATTACCCAGTTTTTCCATTGGACCAGTTTTTGCCAATCCTCTCGAAGACATTTCAGAATTGGTAAGAGAATGCATTCCTAAAAATAATGGATCAACTACTGACACCAAGGGATTATCCACTTGAAAATATGAAAGATGCTCTACTCCCGACTCCTTCATCTGTTTCAGTGCTCCCGAAGAATTCAATGCCTTCAAGATTCCACCATGTCCATCAGGAGATACGGAAAGTTTATTTTTTCTTGCCAACATAAGTTTTCCTGATAGATCAATGCATGGCATAGTTCCCTGCGAAAAGAAGAAAATATCATCTTTTTCAATACCAAAATATGAATTTTCTTCAAAATACTCTAGCGTTTGAGTGTGATTTATGGGACTTGTCATTATGTACCATTTTATGACATGACCATATTTTGAAGCAGCCCCTTTGAGTTGTTCGGCAAAAAGCTGAAATAAGCTTTTATTCTTTATTGGAGAGATTGGATATGTTCCTTTTGGGCCGTCATACCCAAGTCTAGTGCCCTGCCCCCCTGCAACGGTGAGAGCTGCAATTTTACCATCTTTTAAAAGCTTTGAACCAATTTTTTGCGCTTCTTCAAAAAGTGTCTCAATTTCTTTTGTATCAGGAGAAGTAGAATAATACAATGGAGCTTCCAAATTTTCTGGAATTTTCTCCTCTGTTTGTGAATATACATAATTTTCGATATAGTCGGGAAGTTTTTCCCATTCGACGGCTTCAAGTTGCTCTAAAAGCCCTGCTAATTCGTCTTTACTTAACTCATCCTTGAAAGCAAGCAGATGAGATTGTCCATATTTTTTTAGTATTTTTTCAATTTGCATCTTAAAACTCCCTTTCTCATATTTTTTATGAATATTTTGGCTTCTCTTTGTTGAGTATAGAAACTTTTGGTAGATTATCAACCTCTTTCAAGCCGTAAGGTAGAAATTTTTCTAAATGAAAAGTACAACTTCTCTAACAAAATCATTCTGTCATTCTGCTATTCGCCTTTCCCTGTCGTTTGCTCTTAATAATTCTGTCAGATATTTATCTCTATAACTTCAACTCTTCTTTTCTAAATATATAGATACTCTGCATAATTCCTGCATATATCATACAGGTAAGCATAAATGAACCGCCGTAACTAACAAATGGCAGTGGTAATCCTATTATCGGAGCTACTCCCATAGTCATACCTATATTTATGTAACAATGTGTCAACATCAACATACAAAATCCAACCGACAGATATAATCCAAACCTATCCCTTGCTTTTGCCGCAATTCTAATGCTCAACAGAAAAAGAAACAAAAAAAATCCAATTACTAATGATCCCCCAAAAAAACCAGCCTCTTCTGCTATAACAGAAAAAATAAAATCTGTAGGAGCAACCGTGCGAGGCAAAAAACCCAGTACATTCTGAGTCCCCTTCATAAAACCCTTTCCTCTACTCCCACCACTACCAACAGCAAGCAAACTCTGTCTGGCATTCCAGCCCGAATGAGAAATATCATTAGATGGATTAAATAATATCTGTATCCTCTTTTTCTGATAATCTTTCAAGGCATAATTGTAAAGCGGCCAAATACACAAAATTGCAGCAATAGCGGCATATATCATCCAGCGAGTAGGAATTCCGGCAACAAAAAGTACTGCCATAGCCATAGGAATAAGCACAAAAGCACTTCCCAAATCAGGTTGAAGTAAAATTAATGCGACAGGAATAGTGATCAATATAAAAACAGGAAAAAGATCTTTGATTTTATCTACTCGAATCCAAGGACGAGAAAGATACCAGCTGATTGATATCAAAAGGGCTGGTTTTGCGAACTCCGCAGGCTGAATTGTAAAACCTGGCATTGCAAGCCAACTTTTAGAATTGTTTATCTCACGCCCAATAAAAAGCACCAAGAACAAAAGAAAAATTGATAAAGCATATATATACCAGGACATTTTTCCAAGATAGTGATAATCAAGTGCTGCAAAAAAAAGTGCAATCCCCACACCACCAACACACCAAAGCAGATGACGAACCCAGTATCCTGAAAATCTACCACCATATTGCTGACTAATACCATAAATAAAAACAGAACCTATCAATAATAAAGCCGCAATGGAAATTAACATAAAAAAATCCATGCGGCGATAGTTAAACAATATCTTCTTTATATCAAAATTCATAACTCTCAGCAGTAAACGACCAACGATTTTTTTATCAGTTAACGGTTTTTATCAATTCTGAGACTATCTTCTGTACGTGTTCATGTATATGCTTGGCATTGCCTGCACGTGTCCCGCTTATATGCAATACGATAGAATCTTTGCCAATACTCTCGCAGAACTCTGTTAGTTCTTCTAGATTTTTCTTATCATCTTTGTTTAAATCTACAACAAGATATGGTTTCTTTTCATTTTTAGCAAGAATCTTTGTAGTAAGAGATGCTGCTCCAAGCGCTCCAAAAGAAAAAACTATAGTAGCATCAGACTCTTTCACATTTTTTTCTGAACGCAGGATAAATGCTTCAGAGTCCATTTCTTCAAGTTTATATTTTTCTGGAATTTGCTCATCTTCTGCAAGACGTCCTTTCGGACACCATCCTCCATGTTCTACTCCACTATCCATTGCTGCATCCAATGCACCTCGATCCGCACCAGTCTCTCCACCAGAAATAATCTTTGATATCTTAGTCATTTTTGTTACCTCATTCAGTTTATTTTTACTATCAGAAATCCTACAGTCTTTAAAATATTTTTTGTTCTTTATGCTTCTATTCTTTTTCCCAACTGCTTATATCAGCATCTTTTCCCTCCCCACCAGCGGCACCATCCGCTCCGTAACTGTAAATATCAAAATCACCGTGTTGTCCGGGAGATTCAAACTGATATTCATTCCCCCAAGGATCTTTTGGAATTGTCGTACGCTTACTTATATATGGACCATCCCATGAATCCCTGCCAGGATCGTTGATAAGTGCATCAAGAGAATTAGGATATTCATTATTATCGAGATAATAATCCCGTAAACAAGCATCAAACATTTCAATTTCAATTTTTGCACTTCTTTTTTTAGCTTTCATCAGTTTATTCATCACAGCAGGAGCAACCAATCCAGTTATCATTATCATAATAATCAGAGCAATCATTAATTCCATCAATGAAAAATATTGAATTCTACAGTTTCTGCGCTTATCTTTACTCATAAATACAAAAATCTCCACTTTTTTGTTTTTTAATATTTTAATAATTAAAAGATATGTCTCGAATACCTAATTAATATTTCACGACATTATCATTTTTTCAAGCTATTATACTAACAAACTAAATAAAAAAAAATAACTATGCTCAGAATTAACCAAATTCCTATATGCAACTCAAGATATCTCCTCTACAGAGGTGATAAAATCTCTTTTTCTCTCAAACTATCTTCTAAAACACCTGGAAAGGCATTCATAAGAACGAATATAGGACGTAGGAAAATTACTAGTGAAGAAATAATTAAAGAAACTGAAAAAAAACAATACCCTGCCGGAAGAGACTGGACTGATTATCAAATGAAAAAGATATCTGAAACAGAATTCAGCATATCCTTACCACTCCTGGAAGTGGGACACTTTGAAGCAAAGACACTTTTTCTGCCCTCAGACAAAACAGACCCTGTATGGCCAGAAGGAGAAAATGTTACCATCAACGTAGAATCTGCAAATACTCGAAATAACAATAGTATTTACTGCTCATTCGTCAGACAATTCGGAGACAATAAAAGTTGTAACAAATCTTCAGAAAAACTGGAGAAAGGATTGAAAAAACTCGACAAAAAAGGTTATACAATCATTCCACCATC
>JAYEIY010000176.1:0-9960 GCA_034660375.1 Verrucomicrobiota bacterium | reverse complement strand
CGATAGGGAAGCTAAGCTGCGAGTATGTTTTGTTTTTAGCAAGGAATTTGAATTACCGAGTAAATACTTCTCCTTTTTTTAGCAAATTAAAGATAAAAAAAGTCCTTTTTTTTGCATGAGGATATGCAAAGTACCTTTTTTTTTGCATGAGGATATGCAACCGAACTCCAAGTTGTCGAGCAATTCAGATTTTCTTTTTTTATCCACGATAGGGAAGCTAAGTTGCGAGTTCGTCAACCTCAAACCGATGAGTTCTGGAAGATATGCTAACTCCACAATTTTGAATAATCTTCACTTAAAAATCAGAGTTTATCGTATCGTACCCCGTAATTTACCACGTAATTCACGCACGGCAACACGCATTTTAGTAGTACGTCATCTCCGAGGACGTGTACAGTTTTTGTTTTCGCTCTCGGAGATAGCGAAGTACTTTGGGAAACGCTTTGAATCACGCAAAGCGGGTAAGCTCGCATTTTCGGGAAAAAATTGTTTTTTCAGGGGTCTCGCCTAGCGCGGTAGCGATATTCCCGGAGCGAGGAACGAGCAGAGAGCTAAAAACTCCGTTTTTGAGGTCAAAAGGCTTAAATTGATTTGCTCCGCTAGGAAAAACTAATAGAAGATATGCTAACTCCTCAATTTTGAATAACCTTCACTTAAAAATCAGAGTTTATCGTATCGTACCCCGTGATTAAGATATGCTAACTCCTCAATTTTGAATAACCTTCACTTAAAAATCAGAGTTTATCGTATCGTACCCCGTGATTATTATGCTAACTCCTCAATTTTGAATAACCTTCACTTAAAAATCAGAGTTTATCGTATCGTACCCCGTGATTATTGATTTGCTCCGCTAGGAAAAACTAATAAAAGATATGCTAACTCCTCAATTTTGAATAACCTTCACTTAAAAATCAGAGTTTATCGTATCGTACCCCGTGATTAAAGAATTATTTAAACGAAGCAAATCTTCCCGGAGATATGACTCCTCACAAACTACGACATTCTTTTGCCACACACCTACTTGAAGCGGGAGCCGATTTAAGAATCGTCCAGGAAATGCTCGGACACGCCAGCCTTTCTACCACCCAACTATATACGCACATTAGTTCCGAACGCATGGTTGCCGCCTATAAAAAAGCACATCCTCATGCATAATAAACAGTATACGTACTCCACTTTTTATTTCAGAGTAATTAGATAAATTTTGAGATAAGATATAGTCCCTCTATCCAATTTAATAATTCAGTTTTTGCTAAGTCTTTTTCTGTTAGTCTAGATTCTTGATGAGCAACATAAGTATTTCTGAATGTATTAATAGATTGAACCTTTTCCAACATTTTTCTTGCTCCTTCAACTCTAAATTGTTCTCTCAAATCTTTAAAAACCCCTCCTAATTCTGAATCCCTTTCATTTAGTGCGTAATTGAGGCAATTCCTCAGTAAACCTATTGGCGATATTCCTGCTTGATGAACTATTGTATTTTTCAGATTTCTCAACCATGTTTCTTTTTCTTTAGGTATATTCTCAGTTGAGAACCATTTTACTGATTCATGATAATTACTAGGCTGACATGGTTTTAATTTTCGTAATATTAAACCTTTACAAGCATCATCCATAACACCACATAGAGCAGTAAATGCAGGTGCAAAATTAAAATCATCTTTTTCTTTTGCAAATATAAAGTATGCTTCTGCTTCTTCGGCTGCTGCTTTATACCTTCCTGGCAACATTTTAACTAATTCATAATCTAAAACTTTAACATCAGCAGAGATATTTTCATTCTTTTTGAACATAAAATCAAAAAGAGGCATTTTATCTTCATCAGTATTTAGCAAATTGTGTAATGCAGGTTCACAAGATGATATTAATTTTTCAATATCATTACTATTAAATCTTTGAAACTCTCCCTCTGGTATATAGACAAATTGCCATTTAATTTCACCTTGTGAAGCAGACTTACACCACTCTATTGCTGCCATAGCTTTTTTCTTCACATCACTATCGACTCTACCTTTTGTTTCTATCAACAAACATCTTCCATCTGTCAATTCACAAATAAAATCTGTTTTATAGAAGGCTAATCTTGAGCCGCGAGAAAGATAGTCAATTCTTAGAGCCTGTGGACCTGCATTTTTAGCAAACTTGGCAACCTTTTCTGAGGTCTCCAAGAAATGTGTAAAAGATTCTTCTAAAGAACTATCACAAGGAACTAAATTAAAAAGCGTTTTAGAACACCCTGTGACAACGGGATGTCTCTCCGAAATAGTTACCTGGAATGAACGCCACTGAGAAAGTTGCATAAAGTCTGCTGTTTCTCTGCGAAGTTCAGATGTTGTTATTTTTTCCCTTATCAAAGGAATAAAAACAGCCCTAATATATTCTCTTACATCAGGATGACCTAAACGAGGCAACAATCTTGAATCAAATAAGTTTATTTCTTCATCAAATAATACTTCTTCTATAAATCTTTGAATTATTGGAGCAAGAGAAGAGTGTATCCCTTTTATTTTGCATGCTAACTCTAGTTCTTTTACAAAGAATGAGACAGCCCCTATCGGATTTTGTAATATAGGCATATCAATCTTCATAACTTCAACAAGTTCATCTGTTATTAAGTTAATACCTTCATAATCAAGTTTTTCGGTACGCTCTTTTCCAATTGATAATTTTGGAAATCTAAAACTCTTTTTTACGTCTTTGAGTGTAAAGTTCTCTAAATTTGATTTAATCTGGTGTCCTGCTGATAAAACTGGAATTAATATATCAAGTTCATTAAAATTCTTTTTAGCTTCATCGGGAAAGATTGAAATAGTTGTGCTTGGAATTTTTTTGACATCAAGAACCAACGAATCCAATCCTTCCTGTGCTAAGGTCTCTTGATTTAGTTTTACAAATGCTTCATGTTCAACAACTGTAACACATTCAACTGCAGTTCCCGGTGGAGTCATTCTACGAAGTCCACGACCAAGTGTTTGTTCTGGCAAAATCATAGCTTTTGAGGAATATGGTCTAAGTGGAACAATTGTTGTTACATTTTTAACATCCCAACCTTCACGGAGCATTAAAACAGAGACAATACAATAATATGGACTGGAACTTGAGTCTAAATTACGGCTTAGTTTCCTTAATTCTTTTAAATCTGCATCTGTTATTTTTTTCTCATTTTCGATAAAGACTTTCCGTTTCTTTTTCCCTGTACCAATATTTTTTATTCTCCCTTTCAAATTTGTATGTAGATTTACTGTACGCTCGTTTAATTCTTTAAAAATGGGATCAGTATTCAATCTTCGTGTAATCTCATCAGCCTCTTTTGTATCGTTACACATTACGAATAAAAGAGCTTTTTTATTACTTTTATCCCACTCGTTTTTACTTTTAACCCAGCGCTCATAACCAAGTTTCAAGTGCATCTCATATTTATACGCAGCATTTGAATTGGGCATTACATCCAAATTGCCGACACTACCAATAATGGGACACTTTACAATTCCGGAATCAACTGCCTCTCCCAGCGGGGTATCACATATTACATGTTTGAAAATTCTGCCTTTGTTATCCTTAGGTGTTGCTGTAAAATCTAATTGAACTGAAACTCCACCATTTTTTGAGAACATTTCATCATGTAATGTTTTTATAGCTTCACTCCAGGCATTATCCGGATCCCAAAGATGATGTGCTTCATCATTTAAAACCATAACTTTATTGTGAGAAACAATCCGCTCACGCAGGATTTTTCCTGTATCCAATACTTTTTCTTTTAAAACTTTTGGTCCCATAAAATCGTAAGTATCAGCATCTTTATTTCGTCTTGATTTTGAAGCATAAAGTCTATGAATATTACTTAAATACAAAGTTCCACCTGTTGAAACCCCTCCAGCTTCATCTTGAATCACAGTTGACAAATTCCAGTCTCCACGCCACTCTGGAGGAATTAAAGGATCTTTATCAAAAATATCTCCACCCCCTTCATCAGGCTTAAAATCATCTTTCAAACGCTCAAAGACTGTCAAGTTAGGGGCAATGATAAGAAAGTGTTTTGGCATTTGCGAATCGCTTTCCCTTAATGAATGGAAATAACTCCACACAATAGCAAGACTCATACATTTTGTTTTTCCGGCTCCCGTTGCTAATTTTAATGCGTACCTACTCCAATAATTTTCATCCGGCTCTATGCCTAAAACTGCGAACTCCGCACCCGCTCCTTCAAAATTGTGAATTAATTGAGATAGAGTGTCAACTCTCATAACTTCTTTTAAGTAAATTATTGCTTCTATAGCTTCCCGTTGGCAAAAATAGTAGCGAAACTCAATTTCTTCATTTTTTTCTGTAATAATTCGATGAGAGCGCTTAAACCAATAATCAAGTAAATGTTTTGTTGTATCGCTTGCTCCAATATATCCTGCATTTCTCCACTCCTCTAGATGTGGACGTAAATTATTTGCTATATTTATGTTGCTTGGACGCCGACCTTTCTCTATAGTTTTTCCTTGCTCATCTGTTTTTATGCGATGACTTGTAGGCATTTCCCAAGGCTTAAACAATGGTTCCAATAAACTTTTATCAACTATAAAATTATCTTCTGACATTTTTTCCTCTCCTTATCCTAAAAAAGTTTTATTTAGAGGTTAAAACAAGGCTTGTATCACAACCGAAAATATCAACAACTTTTACACAAACTTGATGTTTTCCTTGTCTTTCATACTTAAAACCTGCATTACTTATTGTTTTCAGACTTCTGTTTTTTCGAGTTCGATACTCCTGCCAATGATGATTGAATGCCTTCTGTGAATGCCAATCAAAATCTATGGCCCAAAAATCAATAAAATCAAAACCGCTTTTTATTGCCCGTTCCCTTAATGTTTCAAGTTCCTTTGACGGCACTTCCGCCAATGAAGGAAGAAAATTTGTAAGTTTTACATCATATTTTTCAGTATTTTTTACAATCTCAGCTTCGAGTGTTGCAACCTCCAGAAATGGAGGGGGTGATGTTCTATTCTTCTCCATAATTTCACGAGGGATAGGAATTAGTTTTATTTTTACTGCAAATTCCTGTTCCAGAGCATTTGTTGTTAAACAAATATCCATTTCAAACTCCCAGGCAAGACAGGCAACTTCTTTTCCTCCTGCCTTTGAAACTGCCTCAACAACTTTTCTTGCATCACTTCGTGTAAAAATAGAATCAATTTCTGCAACATGACAAAACGCCCCTGCTTTTTTGCCATGTAATAATGGAGATGATGCACTTTGCAAAGCTTCAGTCTAAAAAATTCCAGAACAACTCTTTTGTGTTCAGAGTCCGCCCCTGCTAATCGTTCTTTTTGCCACCACTGACGCTCATATCTACCCAAATTATAGACATCAAAAGAACGATAGTTTTTGTCCCTTTTATACAATTCTCGCTGTAATCCAATCATGCGTTTTCTAACTGTATGGATAGAAAACCTACCTAAATCCGACATTATCCATCTACGCCCCAATTTCTCTGCAACCGCTCCAGTCGTTCCACTCCCACAGAAAAAATCAGCAACTAAATCTCCCTCATTTGATGATGCCTTAATGATGCGTTCTAATAATGCTTCAGGCTTTTGGGTGGGGTATCCGATTCGTTCTGTTGCTACAGGGTTTATAAATGGGATATTCCAAATATCACTTATTGGTTTTCCTTCTTTATTTGCGTAATGAATTTTATATTTTCCAGAATTAATTAATGCTTGTACTTTTTTCTTTTTTTCATCATATATAACTAAGCCTTTTGAACCATACCCTCCTCCAATTAAGTATCCTTTCTCATATTTATCTTTTAAGTTTTTTGAAATTAATCTCTGTTCATTAAAAGTATAATTAGAAGTCTTAGCATAATAATAAATAATGTCATGATTTTTTTGATAGGATTTACTTGGAGCAGTCCACTTTTCATAATGCCAAACAACCTCATTTATGAAATTATCCTTTCCGAAAATTTCATTCATTATAACTCTCAAAAAACTATTAACCCTCCAATCACAATGAACATATATACTACCCTTTTCGGACAGAATTCTTTCATCAAAACAAGACGATCATAAATCATATGTAGATAGGAATTCGTTCCTTTCCCCCACATATCACGATAAGCTACCATTTCTAGTGTGGATTGATCTTTTTGAATAGTTTCTTTTTTATCACCGATAGGCAATTTCATTGTAAAATCTGCACCCACATCAAAAGGCGGGTCAATATAAATCAAATCAATTTTACCTTTGAAATCTTTCAAAAGTGAAGCCATCACAAGCTTGTTGTCACCCCAGATAAGATGATTTCGAAAATCATCTTTCCGCTTTGATTTCGTCCATTCTTCAAATAACAACAGCTGTTTTTTTCGCTCTGCCTGGCTTCGTGGCTCATCAACCGTTTCAATCTTTTGCATAGGCATTGAAAAACTTGCAATATCTAACTCTCTACGATTCCCAAACTCATCATATTTTCCTTCCCAGACCAATTCTGTTTTCATACTTGATAAAGGATGGGGATTATGGATGTCATACAAAACTTCTTTCCTCATATTTCAACCTCCTTATTTTTCGACTGGAGGAGATTGAAATAGTACACAAAAAAAAGGCGTACCCCAATCACAATGAACTAGAGGTTCGCCAAAACCCACGAAAACATGCGAAAAGAGTACGCCAAGGCGCACCCTTTCCGGCATTGTTGTTTTCGTTTTTGAAATTGGCGATTTCTAGTTCAAACAACAACCGAAAAGGTTATTTTATTAAATTGTATTTTTTATTTATATCTGCGATTTATGCAATATTAATTATGCAAAGCATTGCGCATTTACTTTTATATTCCTTCTATTTTATTTTTTGTAAAATTCATAATGGTTTCAGCCATTTCAATAGCTTCATTTACTTCAGTGATATCAGGCTCTAAATCAACTCCGGGATATCTAAATGCGGTAGCAAAAGGAGTTAAGCATCCTGCATCATTAATGATAGTTTCAAATGATTTATCAAACTCACTAGCCATTTCTGTTAAGAGAACAATATCATGAGTTTTTGGAATTGAGATTGCTCTTGCACACAAAAAAGCTTTTAATATTTTTTCGGCACATTGTTGAGTATGATATATTGCTGTATCAGGAATGGGATTGTTCCCCATAATTAGTTTTTTGCAGAACTTAAATCATTTTCAGATTTTTTGATCCATTTATCAATCTCGTGCATATAAAGAAATTCCTTCATTTTTAATTTTATATGGTAAACTGGTAGATTCTCTCAGATATGCGTTAAATTCATTTTTAGTGTAAACAATTATATCTTTCGCTATTTTCAAACCTCTGAGAGCCTGAAATCCCTTCCGCGGTCTTACATAAGATTTTTCATCAGAATCATCTAGAATAATCATAATATCCAGGTCACTATCATCTGTAGGATTTCCCCATGCATAAGAACCAAACAAAAAAATAGCAATGGGATTATAGGTTTCCACCAGTTTTGTTGCCACTATATTTATTATTTCTTTTTCTATCATATATTTAACTCCTCAGAAAATCTAAAAGGTATTATTATCTTCTATGTTTTCAGTAATTTGGTTTTCTATATAAATTCATAACCGATATGATCCTAATTTTATTATAAACAATTCGATAAAGCACTCCAAAAGCGAAGTGGGAGAGTTGATATCTTTTAATATCTTCGTCTAAAGTTATCCATGTTTTAGGATTGTCTATAATCTCATCAATCGTTTTATCAAAATCTTTTAAAAATTTCAGAGCTAAACCTGAAGCTTGTGAATTATAGTATTTTGCAGCTTCAATCATTTCATCTTCAGTCAATGGATGATATATTATTTGCAGATTAATTCCTTTTTAGCTCTTTGCATTACTTCATTGTGACTTTTGGAAATAACTTTGTTTTCAGATATTTCTTTATCTCTTTTTTTTGCCTCTTGAATCCAAAGTTGATCATAGTTGTTTATATCGGCATCACTTAAGCTATCCAATAATAAATCAGCTTAGATAGCTCTTGATTTTGTTGGCAAAGCCAATACTTTTCTTGTTACATTTAATATTGTTAACATTTTTTTCTCCAAATTATTTTAGTTGGAACTATGTTTTAATATAACATCTAAGAGATAAGATGCAATATGAATGATATCAAAAGAATAAGGAGAGAATTTCTAAAATTCAGCAATCTTTCTTAATTTCTTCAATCAAGCGATCTATAAGTTTATTTTGGGGGACATTTTCTATTACTTTGCCGTGCGAGAAAACAACTCCGCAATCCACTCCACCGGCGATTCCATAATCTGCTTCCCGGGCTTCGCCGGGACCATTGACAGCACAACCCATAACGGCAATTTTTAATGTTTTATTTCCGAGTGGTATTTTATTAAATTGACTTTCCAGCTCGTCTGCTAATTTTATTATGTCTATTTTGGTTCTTCCGCATGTAGGACATGAGATAATCTCAAATTGCGGAGTCCGCAAACCAGCTGCTTCAAGAATCTTTATGGCTGTTTTTACTTCCAAAACAGGATCTGCAGTGAGGCTTACGCGTATTGTGTCTCCTATTCCATTTAAAAGTAAAGCACCTATTCCTACAGCAGACTTGACTGTTCCATTAAAAACGGTTCCTGCTTCCGTTATTCCTAGGTGCAATGGATAGTTTGATTTTTCTGCAAAGAGAGAATATGCTTTAAATGTATCAAGTACATTAGATGATTTTAAAGAAACTTTGATATCGAAAAAGCCGACTTTTTCGAGAAAATCACAATGTCTCAAAGCACTTTTTACGAGTCCTGCAGGGGTTACTCCAGCAAACTCTTTTCTGATATCCTTTTCGAGACTACCGGAGTTCACCCCTACTCTAATAGGAATAGCATATTTTTTTGCGGACTCCGCAATCTGCCCTACCCTTCTTTGAGAACCAATATTTCCGGGGTTGATTCTTATTGCATCTGCTCCAGCCTCAATTGCTTCAATGGCAAGTTTACTATCAAAATGAATATCAGCAATAACTGGAATGGGGCTATCAGAAACAATTTTTTTTAATGCTTTTACTGCGTGCTGATCTGGCACAGCAATCCTTATTATCTGGCAACCTGCATCAGCCAGTTCTGTAATCTGTCTCAGAGTAGTTGTGACATCATGCGTATCTGTATTGCACATGGACTGAATAGAAATTGGTGCTCCGCCACCAACAGCAACATTTCCCACACATATTTGTCTAGTTTTCCTCATAGCTTTTATCAAAAAATTCATTAAAAAAAGGTTAAAGTAGTTTTATAATATCTTTTTCTACGGTTTTTGCTTTTGCAATAGGTCCATATCTTTTGATAGGAGTACCATTTTTATCTACTAGGAATTTTGTAAAATTCCAAAGGATTCTTTTTCCGATAATAAATCCAGGTAAAGTATTGTTAAGAAATAGATACAGTGGATGTGCATTTTTTCCATTAACATCTATTTTTGCAAATAGAGGAAAAGTAATATTAAATCTAAGATCACAAAATTGTTTAATTTTTCTATTTTCAGCAGGTTCTTGTCTTCCGAATTGATTGCATGGAAAGCCCAGTATAACAAAATCTTTATTTTTATATTTTTCATAGAGGCTTTGCAATGCTTTGTATTGTCTAGTTAGGGTACAAGAGCTTGCAGTATTAACGATAAGTATAAGCTTCCCTCTGAATTTTTCCAAAGAAACAAGTTCTCCACTTATTGTTTCGGCAGAAAATTCATAAATATTTTTTATTTTAGTCATATTTTTTTAGATATTTGAAGAATTTGATTTAATTCATTTAATATATTTATGTTATTCTAAAATATTTCAATTTCAAGTTGCATTGAATCAGAACCATTTAAAACCAGCATCAATCATAATTCCACAGAGAGATTCTGTTTTTAAGAAAAATTCATTTGCCTCTTTTGGTGACAGGGAATTTTCACTATATATATTCACAATAGAGGTCATAAAATAGGCC
>JAYEIY010000175.1:0-9983 GCA_034660375.1 Verrucomicrobiota bacterium | reverse complement strand
CATTTCCCAGGACAAAACGGTCTCCATCCCTTCTGACAAAACCATTGACACCCGCTTCCGATTCATTCAGGAAACTCATGTCAATTAGCGAATCCTCAGACAAGGGGTCAATCGGAGGCTCCCATGCAAAATATCCGGGATGACTTTTATTCGATTTCTGACCAGGTTTAAGTTTACCACGAGGGACAAAAGGACCCTGAGTAAGCAAAAATGCATCAAAACAGGCCGCACCCTTATCTTCCAACAGTTCAAGACGGAATGTATGCTCTCCTTCACTCAGTTTAACATCCCCGAGGTACACCCAGTTTGCGCCCACATGCTTTCTAAGACTTATTCCATCCATCAGAGAAACGTCCCTTGTAACTTTATTCCATTTTTCATCATCAAAACGCCATTTAAAAGGACCGTGCTTCCAGAATTTACGAGAGTAAAATGAATAATTCCCGTTTTCCGGCACAATTATTTGGTATTCTGCAAAACTTCCGAGATGACCGCCTCCGTGAATTCCAAGCCACTTACCATTGGAGAGCTTGTCGGCCTGGTCCTGCCCGAAAGGGCGGAAAGCATGTTTATCTACTGGAGGAAAATCCGTCGAATCAGGGTTTTCTCCCTCCCACCAGACATGGGGAATTTCCTGACAATAAGTACTGACAGCCATAAGACAGACAACGATTGATGCAAGAGTAAAAAACTTCTGAAACCTCTTCATATTCTCCTCCGTTTTTTTTGATTTCATATAATTCCTCGATAAATCATGATAAGCTGAGTTGAATGAACTAATGCCTCAGAATATATGAAAACCGAAATATTAACTGAATCGAATCAGTTTTATTTCATTTTTATACTAACCTGCCATAGTATTTTATCAACAGATAAAAGACATAAAATCCTCGAGGAATCTTTGATTTCGAGTTGAAATGGAATAGTCGAATCCTTTAAAGAAGCATTTCTCGTAAAAAAACGAGTGATAAAAAACACATATTCAGTAAAGCACGGCTTGTACAGGTCAGAGTTCACAGTTTTAACGTAAAAAAAAAGATATTTTCGGTCACGCTAAAGTTGTGAAATCTAACTCTCTTCTCTAAGAATGCGAGTGTTATATCCTTTACTGAATATGTATAAAAAGACTTTTTGTGCAATGTCCATTTACATCATTATTTCTGTACCAATACCGTGATCCGTAAAGATTTCCAGCAGGAGGGAATGTTGAAGACGTCCATCTATGAGATGGACTTTTTCGAGACCGGCTTTAATTGCCGTAACCATAGCTCTGATTTTAGGAATCATTCCACCGTGAATTATTTCATTATCAATATAATTTTCCACTTCATCTACTTTAATTGTAGAGATAAGTGATGTTTCATCTTTTGGGTCTTGCAAAAGACCTGGGATATTGCTTATGAATACAAGTTTTCTTGGTTCAAGGCGTTCTGCCAAGCTACATGCGACCAGGTCTGCGTTTATGTTAAATGTTTCTTGATTCTCCCCCTTTCCAAGAGGAGTAATAATTGGTATAAATCCCTTTTTTATATCTTCATATATCAAATTACAATCAACATCTGCGACTTCTCCGACATATCCATAATCTATTTTCTTATTGCCAGCCGTTTTTTCAAGTTTTTTTGCACTTATTATATTTTTTCCAGAAAGTGTTTTTGCTTTTCCTCCCATTTTATTCATTGAGTTTACTAATCCGACATTTACTTCATTATGAAGAACGTCATCCACGACTTCGATTGTATCTTTACATGTGTAACGCAGTCCATCAATAAAGTGAGTGCGAATCCCCATTTTTGCCAATTTTTTGTTTATTGCTTTTCCGCCTCCGTGTATAATAACTGGCTTCATTCCAACGCATTCGAGCAATACTATATCTTTTAGAACTCCAGAAATCATAGCTTCATTTTCCATAGAACTACCACCGAATTTGATCAGAATGACTGAATCCCTAAATTCTTGAATATAAGGCAGTGCCTCCATAAGTACGGATGCTTTTTCTATTATTTTTTTCATTATTTATTAGTCCTTTTCTCAAATTTAAATGTTTGGAAATATTCTGGTTTGTGAAAATTTAACTTACCCATTACCGGAGCCCAGGTTAACCAATGTGGATGAGAAGTATCATCTGCACATTTATAGAGATTTCCTTTCCAATGGCTCTTTTCGTCAATTGTCAAAGAGCCGATATAATACTCAAAAACAGAAAATGGGATTTCCAGAGCAATGTCCCATTCTACGGGATCTGTTATCTCTTCGAAAACGGTTTCTGGCATGGAGTGATATATTTTTATCTTGTTTGCAATATCTTTATCAACCATAGAAAAATCTTTAAATCCATCTTTAGTGCGAGTGCAGTCTTTTATATATGAAAGATGAAGACATCCTCCACAGTTAACCTCAAAATTAAAGTATCCTGCATCTTCTTTAGGCTGAATAAAAAATTCAACACAACTATCTCTGCATACAGAAGCTCCATAATCTGTGTGTACAGATTTTACATAACGATCTTTTACATGGAAGTTGACGTATATGGCATCATCCTTATAAAAAATTCTGGCAATTGTTTTGGGGATATGTACCGAACTTTCTTCTCTAACCTGTGAAATTTCTGCAACTTGTGCCTCCTGCATTATCTTTGAATCTTTTGCGGGAGGAAATTCGAGTGTATCTGACAGATATTTTATTGTGTAATTCATAATAATTGGTTAATTGGTTAATTGATTAATTGGTTAATTGAAAATGCAATTCTAGGATCATTTGGGTGCCATTTTTATTAATTCTTTTGCGTGTTTTTCTGCTGTTTTAGTTTCTTCGCTACCACTTAGCATGCGAGAGAGTTCTTTTAAGCGTTCTTTTTTGTCTAGAAGTTTTATATTGGCAAAGGTTTCTCCGTCTTTTTCTTTTTTACTGACTCCGAAGTGATGTTTTCCGCCTGCTGCGACTTGTGGAAGATGTGTGATACAGAAAACCTGATGTTTTTTCCCAAGTTCAAATAATTCTTTCCCTACATTTCCTCCAATAGCACCCCCTATATTAGAGTCAATTTCATCAAAAATCAACACTGGTGTATTGTCCGATTTTGCCAATATAGATTTTATAGCAAGCATGACTCTAGAAATTTCTCCGCTACTGGCTATTTTTGTCAGTGGAAAGAGAGGTTGTCCGGCATTTGGAGCAAAGCAAAATTCAACTACATCCATTCCATTTTGCGATAGTTCTTTTTTTGATAATTGCACTTCAAAAGAACAATTATTAAAACCTAAAAACTGTAATTTAGCAGTTATCTTTTTTGCTAGTTTATTGGCAATTTTTTCTCTTTCTGAACTCAACTCTTCTGCTTTTTTCTTAAAAACAACCATATTTTTATCTATCTTATTCTGACATTCGTCCAATTTGTCTGAAAAATGCTCAGCAAGATATAATTTCTCTTTTGCGGAATCCGCAAATATCATAACTTCTTCTACAGAACCTCCATACTTTCTTTTTATTCTAACAAAATTTTCTAGTCTATTACAAAGTTTTTCAAATTCCGGAGGATCAATATGTGTATTGCCAGCATAGCGTTCTACATCAATTGTAAGTTCATTTACTTCTTCGCTAAGTACTGTTATTCTTTCAATAAACGGAGATGCCCCTTTTTCATCAATACGCTGTAATTCTTCAAGGGATTTTATTGTTTCTGTTAGTTTGTCTGCGACAGAACCCTGTGTTTCTCGAAGCATATTTGTTAATCGGCTTGATATTTCCAATATTTTTTGTGAATTTGCTGAAACGGAATGTTTTTGTACGGTTTCTTTGTAATATTCTGGGGAAATTTCAGAACTTTTAATTTCATTTAACTGGTGTTTCAGGATCTCTATATTATCCGGAGATGGAATATTTTCCTGCATTACTTTTAGTTTCTGACGGAGTTGGGAATCTTTTTCAAAGAAGACTTTACATTCATTTGTTTCTTCTGCTAAGTTCCCAAAGGTATCCAGGAGTTCTCGTTGATTTGATTTTTTCAATAGAATTTGGTTGTCGTCCGGTCCATGTACGTCAATAATTAATTCACCCAGTTCTTTCAGAAAATATAGAGGTACGGGAATATTATTCACAAAATTTCTAGAATCATTTTCGGTTATAGTTCTTCGTAGAATCAGCTCTCCTTCCTCATATGGGATTCCTTTTTCATCCAGTACTGAGTTAAGGCATAATTTATGCTTAAACTTAAATACTCCGGTAATAACACAGCGTTTTGCTCCGTGTCTGAGAACTGATTTTACAGCTCTTTCTCCGGTCAGGAGTCGTAGTGCGCCTATTATGATTGATTTTCCGGCACCAGTTTCGCCGGAAAGAACATTGAATCCAGAAAAAAAATCCATTTCCATTTTTTTTATCAGTGCAAAATTAGTAAGATATAAAGTTTTAAGCATTTTTATATAAATTTGATTTGGATTACGTGCAAATTTCTACTATATTGTTTTAGGAGGACGTTATGTTAATCTTTTTTGCTATTTTATCGGTTATTTCAGTTTTTACAATTCTAATTCTCTTGAGTAAATTAAGTTTTGCAAAACAAGTTGGTCGCAGAGCAGTTTCAGACAGGAAGGGAATTGTTAATTTTCTTAATAGTTTTACTTTAAGCCTTATTGATATAGAGGCAGTAGAGAAGGCGATAGAACTGGTTGCCAGATATCTTGCAGATGTTATAGAGGGAGAGTCTTTATGTATTTTTACTGTTCTTGATGATGGTAATGAAAAACATCTGCAGGCTGTTGCCAGCACAGGCATGTTTCCTGCTTTTCACCCCACCTCAGATTATGTTTGGACAAAATCCAGTTACCTTCTTGATAATCTCCGACAAGAAAAAATTCCTATTAATTCGGAAAATATCCTTGGACTTACAGCCATAAATAAAAAAGGTCTGCTCATTGAAAAAGTAAACTCCGAAACAGAAGATATTAAGAAACTTTTCTGCACGAAAAATATCCATTCATTTATGGCGGTTCCGATGGTTATAGAGGGGGAAATCCTCGGAATTGTTTGTGTGGTTAATTCAAGGAATGAAAATTATTATTTTAATGAAGATGACCTGCATCTTATGGAAAGCCTGGCTAATCAGGCCGCCCTCGCACAGAATATGCTGGAGATATATTCTGAATTGGGAAAACAACAACGAATTAAACAGGAACTTTATCTTGCTAACAAAATGCAACTGGCATTACTCCCTAAACAAACTCCGCAATGGGGGCATTATTCTATTTCTGCATTTAATCAAGCTGCCGAAGAAATAGGTGGCGATTTTTATGATTTTGTGGAAATAGACGAGGATAATCTGCTTGTTGTAATTGCAGATGCAAGTGGAAAAGGAGTGCCTGCATGTATGATTACAGCAATGTGCCGAAGCTTTCTCAGAGCTCTGGCAAAAAAATCTGTCAACCTTGAAGCTCTTCTGCAGGAATTGAATTCAAATCTTTTCAGAGATACTGATGGTTCACGTTTTGTAACAATGGGATGTTGTATTATTAACAAAAGAACTGATACAGTACACTATGCAAGAGCGGGACATACTGAATTATTTATAAAAGAGCCTAAGAAAGATGTAAATGTCCTCTACCCGGAAGGGACAGCCCTAGGATTACTCCCCGATAAATTTAATATTGAATTTGAAACAGTTCTTATCAATACATCTCCGGGAAACAAAATTCTCATGTTTAGCGATGGAATCAACGAAGCTGCAAATGATAACTATCAGATGTACGGAATAGAAAAGCTAAAAGACTTCTGGGATCAGGATCATGATGAAAATGCCCAGGAACTTATTGAAATGATAATTGAAGATGTGAATAGATTTGCGGGCGAAATGCCTCAAGCGGATGACCAGACTTTAGTAGTTATAGAGAGGACTAAAGATTGAGATGGCGTTATTCCAGAGTATTTTTTTATTTTTTTACATTTTGCGTTATTCTTATTTTTCTTTTTCCATATTCTCGCAACATTGTGCGGCGTTCGACCTTGGGGGCTTCTGATTTTCTTACTTCATTCAAATCAAAAGTAAGTTACAAATTAGATTCTTTTTTGCCATATTTGGCAAACAAAAAGGAATTAATTGAGAAGGTTAAAAAACTGGAAGAAAAATCAGAGAGAAATACTGTAGATCTCCTGGATAAACAATCTTTAGAACAGGAAAATGCCGCATTGCGGGAGCTTCTTCGTTTACCTGTAAGACCTGAACTAACCCTTATTTATGCAAGAATCATATCTCGTGATCCCGTAAGCTGGCATCGCAAATTCAGAATAAATAAGGGTCAAGAGCATGGTCTGAGTATTGGACAAGCGGTTTTGTCAGAAGGATATCTTCTTGGTCGCATAAAAAAGACGGATCGATTTTCATCAGAAATAATAACAATAATAAATAAGAATTGTAAAGTAAGTGTGAAGGTTGAGGATAAAATCATTTCCGGAATTTTGCAGGGATTTGAGAATAAAAATTATCATCAAAATGCGGAATGTATAATCAAATATTTACCAAGGGATTACTCTTTCAAAGTGGGAGATATTTTTTACACATCAGGTTTTGGTTCAGTTATTCCTGCGGGAATACCTGTAGGAATGGTGATTCCATCTGATAAAAGGGAAAAACAGATTTCTCAAGTTGTAAATCATTCTTACAAAAATACTAAAATAAGTCCTTTTATCGATTTTAATAATCTTAAATTTGTTACAGTTTTATCTGGAAATAATTAAATTTTATTTAATAGAGGAAAAATATGTCTGCTGAAAACAGAATTGTACTTATAGATGCATATGCACAAATATATCGTTATTATCACGGTACTCATCCCTTGTCCAATCAGGATGGATTGCCTACAAATGCCACTTACGGGATAGCCAGGATGCTCAAAAAACTTGAAGCTGATTATCCACATTCTTATGGAGCGGTTGTTTTTGATAAAGGAAAATCAGTAGAGCGTCTAAAATTGGATAAAAAATACAAAGCCAACCGTTCCCCTATGCCGGATGATCTAAGACGCCAGGTACCATATATAATACAGTGGGCGGAATTATCCGGTTGGCCAGTTGTTATGGAAGAAGGACGTGAGGCAGATGATCTGCTGGGGGCAATTACAAAATTGTGCAAAGATGTATTTGAAATATTAATTGTAACTAACGACAAAGATCTTGCACAGCTTGTTGATGAGAATGTTTCTTTGCTGAATTCAGGCAAGGCGGGAGAATTTAAATGTCTTGATTATGACGCAACAATAAAAAAGTTTGGAATTGCTCCGAACCAAATAGAAGATTACTTAGCTCTTATGGGTGATAATGCGGATAATATTGAGGGAGTCCCAGGCGTAGGTCCTAAAACCGCCGTAAAGCTTCTTAATAAATATTCGACAGCAGAAGAAATACTAAGAAAAGCAAAATATATCCCCCAAAAGAAATTACGAGAAACTCTAATGAGATACGGAGACAGAATTGAGTTGAACAAAAAACTTGTCTCACTCTTCGATTACCCCCCTGCAGACTGGAAAAATTTAGAGAAAAATTTGTTGAAAAAAAAACCTGATAGTGAACAGTTAAACGCATTGGCAAAAAAACTGAATTTTAAAAGTTTTCTATTCGAAAATTTATAAAATAAACAATAAAAAAAGGAAAAAACATGAAACAGATTGCGATTGTAATGGGAAGTAAATCAGATTTACCTAAACTCCAACCTGGCTTGGATATTCTTGATTCATTAGGCGTGGAAGCAGAAATAAGGGTTATGTCTGCTCACAGGACTCCTGAAGAAGTAAAAGCATTCGTAGAAGAAGCCCCAAAAAAAGGAATTAAAGTTTTTATTGCGGCAGCAGGCATGGCAGCTCATTTGGCTGGTGCAATAGCAGCACAAACAATACTCCCCGTAATTGGAATCCCTGTAAAAGGTGGTATGTTAGATGGTTTGGATGCATTATTATCTACAGTTCAAATGCCTGGTGGAATTCCCGTTGCAACGGTTGGTCTTGGCTCTGCAGGTCCGAAAAATGCAGTTCTTCTTGCAATGCAGATTCTTGCGATTTCCAATGATTCTATTGCCCAGAAAATAAAGCAATTCCGTCGTGAACAAGCAGATAATGTAAGAGAAGCAGATGCTTCGATTCAATGAACAAAAAATATCTGAATAAAAACAAAGAAGTCTTTTTACTGGGAATTGAGTTTGATAAAGAAAAAAGAAATATTTCAGATTTTGAAATACAGATACCTTAACTTTTTTCCCAATGAAATGATTTTTTCCTAAAAAAAGGATTCTTATGACTAAAAATTTTCTTAATAATTTAATAGACAAGTTAGACAAGCTGGATCCGGACAGTATTCAGACTCATGTATTGAAACTTGCGAGGGACAGGGGATTTCTTGAAACGATTTTTAATACGATACACGAGGGAGTAATCGTCTTGGATGGTAAGATGCGGATAAAATATATTAATCGTGCTGCTCAGGCTTTTTTGGGGCTTCCTGAAAACGTTAATGGAAAGCATATTGGTAAATATATTAAAGATATTAACTGGGACAGTCTTAAGTCGGAGACTTCTCAGGAATGGCAGCGAGTTTCCAGACAGGAGATAGAAATTTTCTATCCTATCCATCGTTTTTTGAATTTTTATCTTGTTCCCCATTCTCTTTCTTCTGAAGGAGATGCAGATTCTGAGCTTGCCTCACTTATTTTTCATGATGTAACCGAAGCGAGAGATCATACTCAGCAGGTTGTTGAAAATCAGAAAACCCGAGTTCTTTCTATGCTTGCTGCGGGAGTTGCTCATGAAATAGGAAATCCTCTAAATACAATAAATATTCATCTGCAGCTTTTACAACGGAAGCTTAAAAAATTGGATGACATTCCAGAAAAAGATGAGTTAAAAGAGTATGTGGACACTGTCGGGCTTGAGCTTGAAAGACTTGATAAAATAATTAATAATTTTCTTAAAGCGGTTAGACCTGAACAATTACAGATGAAGCGGGTCTTTGTAGAAAAAATTCTTGAAGAAACGCTTCATTTTATGAAATATGAAATAGAAGATAGAAATATTCTTATCAAAGCTGCCTGGCCAAAGGAACTTCCAAGCATACTTGGCGACAGAGATAAGCTTGAACAGGCCTTCTACAATATTATAAAAAATGCGGTGCAGGCAATGCCGGATGGCGGAATTTTAAAGATATCCTGTGCTGTTAAAGATGATCTACTCCATCTTCATTTTTCTGATACCGGTAAAGGAATTTCTTCAGATGATATAAGCAAGATAATGGAGCCGTATTTTTCTACCAAAGAAGAAGGTACCGGATTGGGATTAATGATTGTAGAAAGGATTATCCGTGATCACGGCGGAGAGCTGGGAATAGAAAGTGAGCACGAAAAAGGAACCGTCTTTAGTCTTCGCTTCCCCCTGAGAAACCGTCGAACAAGATTGCTTGAATCTACATTGATGTGTAATGAAGAAAAACATTAAACCTAGAAAACGCAGTAAAAATACATTTAGAGTTATATCTTTCTTGTTTCTAAAGAGTTATGTGATTTTAGGTGTTCACCTTTTGGGTTAAATGCAAAAGGATTTTCAACGGCATGTTTACCATATAGGTTGACAAAACTTGTCCATATACTGCGTTAGTTTCGCTTCGCAGTATTATTTATACTGCTCGACTCACTCCCTTATCTACGAAAAAGTTTTATCCAACTGTGTATTTAAGTTAGATGTAGTGGAGAACTGATCAGTTTGAGGCTGACGAACACGCAACTCAAATTCCCTTTTCTATCTTTAATTTGCTAAAAAAAGCTGAAAGTCGGATAAAGCGTACACTACACTATTTTTGGGTTAAAGTATTCGCTTTATCCGACTTTCAGAACTCCAAGTTATCGAGCAACTCAGATTCCCTTTTTTATCCACGATAGGGAATCTGAGTTGCGAGTATGTTTTGTTTTGAGCAAGGAATTTGAATTACCGAGTAACTACTTTTCCTTTTTT
>JAYEIY010000174.1:0-9985 GCA_034660375.1 Verrucomicrobiota bacterium | reverse complement strand
CCCTGGAGGGGAATTTCAATGTTTTTGTGTTTTTTTGAGGTTCCCTTTCAGGGAACGATTTGTATGTGTGATTGACACATAGGGCGAATGCCCCATGCTACGGTGAAATATCCCTTTTAGGGATGAAATAGGGTGTTATCTGATGTAACCTTTAAAAATTAAAAATTATTCCACCTCAACTAAGGTCAATTTTTAAACAAGAATATCCGTTTTATCGACGATAGGGAAGTTAAATTACGAGTATGTTTTGTTTGAGCAAGGAATTTGAATTACCGAGCAACTACTTTCCCTTTCTTTAGTAAAAAAGGGAATCTTACTTGCGTGTTCGTCAGCCTCAAACCGATGAGTTCTGAAATTCCCAAACTAGATAAACCAGAACAATAATTTTATTTTATCCCTGCTTAACAAGATTCCACAGAAGTTAAGTTGAATTACAAAGATAAGAAGCTATTTTCTTTTCCTATAATTTTGTTTACTCTTTTTACTATCTACTTTTTTATCAATTTTTTTTCAATGTCATTCTTATCAAATAAATCATGCATTGCTATTGCTTGGGACGGCGACAATCACTGTTGCGGGGTGCACATGCAAAAAAACGGCAGAAAATATATTGTCAATGATTTCTGGCAAAATGAAAGTGTGACAAGAAAAAACCTTCTCTCTACAGTTATTTCCGAGGGTTTTTCATCTTTGGGATATCAGGAGGATACAATTGTTATTGCTGGGGGAACTGGATTCTCCTATACGTTTTCTGATATAACGATGCCACGTTTGTCACATAAAGATTTGCAAAGTGCATTGGAATATGAAATTGACAAGTATACACCTATTGCTTCTGAAGATACAATTTACGAATATCGAGTAATTTCAGAAAAGGAAGATAAACTTAACATAAGATTGGTTATAATTCCAAAAGAAGAATGGGAAGACTGGAATAAGGCAGTATCTGCAATTCCCTGTGGTGTAGATATGCTTATGCCCACCATACTCGCATTAGATCCAATATTAAGCAACCGTTCGGTAAATTTGTCTAGTTCTGCTAATCAAAACTGTTTTATAGCTACGTCCATTGGAGATTCAAAGAGAGAAATCATTTTTTCTAAAGAAAAGGATAAGAACAATAATACTTTTGGTCTTTCTCCCTCTCCTTTAGAAGATAAACATCTGCAAATTGGAGAAATTGAGGGTATGGAGGAGGAGGAACAAGAGCGTTTTACTGGAGCCATATTATTAGGAGGATATGCTCTTGGACATAGATTCAACAAAGATAAAAAACATTGGATAAAACTCTCTTCAGAAATCCGCAAAAAGAAAAGGTGGAGTTTTATCCTGATAAATATACTGCTTACCCTATATCTTCTTTCTCTTTTAGGTTTTGTAGGATATACCAAATACAATAATTACTTAAAAAAGATAAAAACTATAGATACGCAAATAACGTTCATAGGGGAGAAAATCAAAAAGAATACGATAAAAAAGACAGATAATGAAGCCCTTTCTGAATATAAAAAACAAATTAGAGAGGTCATGCGAGATCGTCCTGGTATGGCAAATTGTCTAACAGAACTTACTCATCTTATTGATGACAATATGTGGTCAAAATATCTGCGTTGGTCAGGTGACAGAGTAAATCTTAGTCTGGAGACAGAGACAGATGATATAGGTATTATTCAAAAGCTGGAAGAATCTCCATACTTCATTGATGTAACAGCAAGAAAAACAAGAAAAAATGAAATTTTGAATATTACGGTTGATATGAATATAAAAGAGAGATTTTTTACGGAAACATCTGAAAAAGAAAAAAATAATGAATAGAAAAAACTCAACAAAAGATCAAAAATCAAAGATGCTCTCAGGAGTTGCTATAATTATAATATTGGCAATTTTTTATCTTATTAGATTTTCTGGTACTGGTTTTGATATGCCTTTAGATCTACCATCTGAAGCAACTATTTCTGCAAAACTGGATAAACTTGAAAAACTCAACAAAAAACTTCGTAATACCAAAGAAACTAGACTTAAAGAAAAAGCTAAAAGGAAAAGGCTAACTCAACTTACTGAAGCATTCTGGAAAACAACGGGACAAATCCCTGCGTCAGAAATCCAGCGTGCACTCGAAAAAACGGCAAGAAAAGCGCGAGTCCAAATGAGAACCATAGGCGCTCCAAAAGTAAATGAAACTTCTGAAAATATCAGGGAGGTGGAACTCTCTGTAAGCATAAATACACAAATGAAAGATTTAAGTCGGTTTATAAAGGAAATAGATTTAGCACGACCAAGATTTTTCTGGGATAATTGTTCCATCAGACCGGACAGGATAAATGATCCAAGGGGAGTAATCTTAAGCGGAAAAATAAAATCATACGTCCTTACAAAAACTGCTACAGAATTTTTATTAGGGAAAAACGAAGAGACTGAAAACAAATAATGGTAAATGGATAAATGCATAGACTTCAATTTATAATAATGCTTATACTTATGTGTGCTTCATTTCCAGCAACTATGTTGGTAAAAAGACACACAACTAAACTTGATGAAGATTTATATGAGCGAAGTCTTCAAAAGTATGACAAAAAAATAAGGCAAAAACTTATTGATACAGATGCTCTCCAGATTACATTGTTAACTGAAGACTCAGATATTTCTCAAAAATCAGCCGATGGACTATGGGAAAGAACCCTTTTTACTCCGGAAAGAAAAGAAAAAACCCAACAAATCATAGATTTAAACAAAAAAAAACAGAATAAAAAACGGGCAAAATTTGAGCTTATCGGAATAGGAAAATTAAAAGAAACTTCATGTGCCATTATTTTAGTAAAACAATTCGCAACCAGGCGAAGAAGGGGAAAAAAGCAACCCGAGACAAAAGGGAAGAAACATGTTTATAAAGTTGGTGCATTGATAGAAAAAACAGGCTACAAACTTAAAGAGGTTAAGATGACTTCTGTCACTCTGGAAGATGCCAATGAAGAATTAATTCTTTACCTAGACAAGAGTGATAAAGAAAGTGAAATTCGTAACAAAAAAGCAGAAGAAGCTGATAAACAGCTAGCTAAAAAAGAAGATACTATTCCTGAAAAAAAGAAGCTTAAAAAGAAGCTTAAAAAGGAAATTAAAGATAAAAAAAACAAAAATCTGAGACCCCCTCCACCGCCCCCCCCTCCTCCAGGAGTCGGTTTACCAGGAGGATTGGGAATGCCTAGATTGAATAAAAGATAATAATTTTTGCTATAAAAAAATACATAAAACAAACAGGGATATATAAGATGAAGAAATATCACTATTATAGAAAATGGTTTGTTCTTTTGCCGTTTATCACTCTACTTATATTGTGCGGTTGCACAACAACGCAAGAGAAAAAGACAGATTCGGACTCTACAGATGAAGGGAAACAGTCGCTCTCCGAAATGATAGGAGTTTCAACCACAAAAGTAAAGAAAGCACAAACAGCAAACGAAAAACCAATTATTGTCAGTGAACTCGCACCAGAACGGGCAGTTGGCGAAAATAAACTAATACTTCCTTCTAGAGAAGAAGAAACAGAAGTTCAGAAACAGTATCTGGATTATCCCGCATCTCTAATGAAAGACGTAGAAAATCCTGAAGAAAAGATGCCGGTAATGCTTAATTTCGATGCTACTCCACTTACAGAAGTAGTGCCACTTTTCAGTGAACTGCTCGGTTTCAGTTTCTTGATTGATCCATCGGTAAAAGGAGCGGTGACAATGACGGTCAACACAGAAATGAATGCAAAAGAAACTTGGTCTATGTTTCAGCACATCCTCTGGCTGACAGGTGCATATTGCTCTATGAATAAAGAATTTCTGCATGTTATGCCATTTTCAAAAATGCCAGCAGAGCGAAATCTTCTGGTTGGACATGATCCTATTGCGAATGTCGAAGTTGCATTTTTAAAACTGAAAAAGACAACTTCTGCCGAAACACTTGCTTTGGTTAAACCATTTATGACCAAAGGTGCAACAATAACCAACATAAAACGTCTAAATACATTATTAATCGTTGAAGCGCCAACAAATATGCCCAAGCTAAGAGAACTTGTAAAAAAGATAGATCGCAAATGGCAGACTAACTGGCCTCAAATAAGCATTCGATGTCATAGTGTTGACTCCGAAACAATTATTGAAGAATTAATGTATGTTCTGCCTGTTATAGGCTTACCAGTCACAAAACAAAAAACAGATGGTGTAGATATTAAGCTTATAGATATTCCAAGGCTTCAAGTTATTATTGCATCTGCTCCAACTGCCGATCTCCTGAAGGAGATTGAAAGATGGGTAAAACTTCTTGACCGCGAAGATATAGGGGAACAGGAGCATATTTATTTTTACAATGTAAAACATAGCACAATAGAAGAACTGCACGCCGGACTAGATGCATTTTTCAATACAAGTGGCACTTCAAGAACAAGAAAGACTGGTTCCGTTTCGGAAAAAGCAAGTAGCTCATCAAAATCAAGAACCATACCGAGAAGAACCTCTAGCAAAAAACCAGAAGATTCAGAGGCAAGGAGTTCGGCTTTCGAAGTTCCGGTAACTGTCCACGAAGATGGAATACACAATCGTCTTGTCATACGAACCACTCCTCGTGCATATGCACTTGTCGTTGCCTTACTTAAAAGACTAGATATTCCTCCAGCACAAGTACTTATTCAAGCATTAATTGTAGATGTAACCTTAACTGAAGGAATGGAGTATGGATTTTCTTATGCAGCAAGAACCAAAATTGGAAATAACGTCAATGGTTTTTACGGTTCAAACTCTCCATACAATAATACGACTACAACAACGACGACAAATAACAACGCAACAACGACAACAACCAGTGGAATAACATTTGATACTTGGAAAAATGGTTTGGAACCATATATTGCAACAGGAACATCCGGTGCAAATTTGATCTTTTCTAATAAAAATGCAGCCATTAATTTCATCTTATCTGTGGCAGGAACAACTAATACACAGGTACTCTCTGCCCCACAAATCATTGCTACAAGCGATGAAGAAGCCGTTATTGATGTTGGGGAATCAAAATCAATAATGGAATCTATTGATAATCCTGGAGATACCAATGAAACAAAAAATTATGGATATAAAGATGCAGGCATAGTTTTGACTGTAACCCCACATATTACAGCAAATAATGAAGTATCCCTAGCATTAAAACAAACAGTAGACAATTTTATTGAAGATAGAACTCCTGCGGAGATTGAGGAGGGGAAAGGCATGACTATTCAAAAAAGGTCTCTCGACACACAGTTAATTGTTCCTGACGGAAAAACTGTCTTAATGGGAGGAATGATTAAATCTTCAACATCAGATTCAGTCAGCGGACTACCATTTTTAAAAGATTTGCCATGGATTGGGAACCTATTTAAACATACCAAGAAAGCTCATACTAGAGATGAATTGCTAATCCTCATTACGGTAAATGTAGTAGATCAAAATACCAAAATAGAAAATCTTATAAAAAGATATAAAAAATCTATAGAAAAAATAAATAAAGTTTTTTCAAACAATAAATAACATGGAAAATAAAGAAAATAATATTAATGAAGTTAATGATGTTTCAAAAAAGACAATATCTTCCGAAAAAGAAAATCAGTCTCAGGAAACAATGTTCTTGGAGCTCGACACTCTGGAACATTTGACTGACGAAGGGCATATTGCCACAAGCAAAAACACACTTTCTACGGCACCTTCTGACATAACGGTTGACGAAATGGCGAAAAAAGTTCATACTGCCATAGAGAACTCATCCCTTACGGCCTCACAAAAAAAACTTTCTCTGGAAAGTCCCGATGATGAATGGAAATTATGCACAAGGGGCATAATAACAGAAAAAGATTTGGTCGATATCTATTCAACATTATTTAAATTAAAAAGCATAGAAGAAGAAGATTTAAAAACTGCAGAACAATTTGAAGGAATCAGTTATGATTATCTATATAATAAACACTGCCTTCCAATAGCATGGGATAAGGAAAGTGTACTTATTGCTGCTGCTACACCATATAATATGGCAAAAATAGCCTTTGACTGGCAGGCTCTTTTTAACAAGAAAGCATCTTTTGTACTTGCAAGACGTACTCTGCTTGAAAGAATTATGGCCGATCTTTATGATACTGCCTTTGAAGAAGAAGATGAAGAATTCTCCTGGGATGGAGACACAAGTGAAAAGGCCCTGCAAAATCTTGCAAAAGAAGCTCCGATTGTCAGACTTCTTAATGACATATTCAATCGTGCGGTTGAAATGGATACCAGTGATATCCACATAGAACCACTGGAACATGAACTCATTATCCGCTATAGAATAGATGGAGTACTCTCAACAGTAAACAGATTATCTCTAAATCTTTACGCCGCAATAGCTTCCAGAGTAAAACTTATAGGCGGGATGAATATAGCAGAACACCGCTTGCCACAGGATGGACGAACAAATATCCAAATAGGTAAAAACAATATGGATATAAGAATCAGCACTGTTCCATCAACTCATGGAGAAAGCATTGTGCTAAGAATACTCTATAAAGAAGCAGATACATTTTCATTTAAAAATATTGGCATGACAGGCAGTATTCTCGAAGATTTCACCAATATAATAACCAAACCACACGGGATTCTGTTGGTTGTGGGTCCAACAGGAAGCGGAAAGACAACAACTCTTTATTGTGCAATAGATAAATTGAACAATGAAGATTCTAAGATCCTTACAATTGAAGATCCAGTAGAATACCAGATTGAAGGGATAACTCAGGTTCAGGCAAAGCCGTCTATAGGTCTCTCATTCGCAAACGGACTACGATCTTTTTTGCGTCAGGATCCCGATATAATCCTCATAGGAGAAATTCGAGACAAAGAAACTGCGGAAATTGCCATTCATGCTGCTCTCACCGGACATTTGGTTCTTAGTACACTGCATACCAATAATGCAGCAGGTGCTATAAGCCGAATGCTTGAAATGGACATTGAAAGTTATCTTATATCCTCTGCCTTAATCGGAGTTCTTTCCCAGCGTCTCGTACGCAAAATATGTTCGGATTGTAAGGGCATTGGTACGCAGAAAAAAATTAATCCATCCACAGGAAGCTCTGAACAGAAAAAATGTCGCAACTGTGCAGGACGCGGATACAAAGGACGTATTGGAATATTTGAATTTCTAAGTGTAAATGATGACATAAGACATGCTATTAATGAACAGAAAGATAGTACTGAAATATCTGAAATAGCAATAAAACACGGAATGACAACACTTCTAGAGGACGGGAAAAAGAAGGTCAAAAAAGGAATTACAACAGCTTCGGAAGTCTCAAGAGTATGTCAATTGGATATTAGTTAATGAACATAAGAATCGAAGTTCAATGAATATTTATCTCCTTTTCGGAGATTGCCAGTAGGTCAGACATTCCTGTCTGACACCAGTAGGTCAGACATTCCTGTCTGACACCAGTAGGTCAGACATTCCTGTCTGATAGCTAAGCCAAAAAGCTCTAAAAAACACACTATTTAACTGCGTAATTTGGGATAATGTGTAATGTCGTAGAAAAAACGAAGAATAGCAAATACGGATTAATTCTTTTCTGGAAGTGTAGAAAAAGAGACATTCCAGATATCTACTGTTTTGCAAATATCAAGAACTTGCACAACTGTCTCGTAATTTGTATATCTATCTGCTCTGATAATTACCGCTTGTCCAGGAAATCGGTTTGCAACATTTCCCAGCAGGGTTTTTAAACGATTGGGAGAGACTTCAATAGAATTGATATATATCTTATTTTTATTGTCCATATTTACAATAATTTCTCCCGGCAATCTGGCATTTCTTATCCCAGAGTCGGCTGTTGGTAATTTAATCCCAATCTTTGTTTCCCACTGTGCAAATACGCTTGCAACCATAAAAAAAATAAGCAACAAAAACACAATATCTACCATAGGTGCTAATTGAAAGCCCACATTAGAATCCTGCATATTTTTTTTAAAATTCATATTAGTTCTTCCTGATTTTTTTTGTAATCACTTTATTAAGAATAGAACTACATTGATTTTCAAGTTCATTTATGAGATAGTTAACTCTGCCTCTAAGGACAGAGTATATCAACATAGCAGCTATCCCAACAATCAATCCGCCCGCTGTTGTAATCAATGCTTTTGATACACCACCTGCTAAAGCAATCGGCTTGACAGCACCTAATTCACTTTGAAGACCCGTAAAAGACTCCATCATTCCAAGAACTGTTCCAAGTAATCCAACCATAGGTGCAACGACTCCTATATCCATAAGATACTGAATCCTTTGCCAGATAGCTCCAGCCTGTCGAGTCCCTTCATCTTCAATTGCATCTCTTATTACCAAATATTCTGTCCCTGGATCTCTGACAAGTTGTTTTGCTGCTGCGCCTATAATTGAGGCTGCGGGAGAATTATTAGAAGGATCTGAACATATGACCTCCAAGGCTTCTATATCATGCTCTTCTGCTGCCCGCTGAGCTTCTAAAAGGAATTTTTTAGGCATCAGAGAATTTCTGCGTATTGTCAAGATAAAAAACATAAGAAGACAGATAACCAGTATTGAAAGCGCGACAATTACTATCATCGGCCATCCACCAGCTTTGATTATGTCCTGAAGGTTTTGCAATTCAACCTGTTGTTCCTGTGCCGAAAGATTTGTCCCTACAATTGTCGCAATTAGAAAAGCATATTTCTTTAATCTCTTTTTCATAATTAATTTATTGGTTAATTTATTATTTTTATGTTTTGATAGCCTGTAAAAGCTTTTCTGCATTAGTCAGACAGTGTACGAAAAGCCTTTGAACGAAGTGAAAAAGGCTTTTCGTGCAATGTCTAATTATAGTTGCTCTTTATATTTAAATAAAATAGAGATTTTTTCTTCTGTATCAAGGTCAAAACATCAACAAAGAATTAAATCATTTTTTTATGGCTTTATGGAAATTTATTATAGCATGGAGTATTGCATATATTATTTTTTTCTGATATTTTGTATTGTTAAGATTTTTTTCTTCAGAAATACAACTAACAAACCCCATTTCAAGCAGAACTGCCGGACATGAGATATCCCTAAGTACTTGAAAATATGCATGTCTTATACCTCGATCTTCAGCATCAGTATAAGTAAGCATCTTTTGTTGAATTTCAAATGCAAGTCTCGCATTGTATAAATCATAATTATTTCCGGTTTGCTTCGTTTTTTTCTTCTTTCCCCCTGCTGTGGATTTTGTGCCATTGGGGGATAAACAAAAGGTTTCAACGCCTTTTGCTGATAGACCTGCCGCATTAACATGAAGGCTGAGAAAAAGGTCTGCATTTGCCTTATTTGCGAGTTTAGTTCTTTGTTTAAGGGATAAGTAGTTGTCTATTTTTCTAGTAAGAATTGCATTGTATCCCTTTTTTTTCAAAAGAGATACAAGTTTTTTTGATATTTTAAGAACAATATCCTTTTCTTTTGAGAAAGATCCGGATGCTCCCTTGTCTTTGCCTCCATGTCCTGGGTCAATTATAATTTTCTGTAATCTTCTCTTTTTCAGATATGTATCTTTCATTATAGGAGTAAGAAACTTTATAAAATCAGTTTTACTTAAACAAAAGAGATTATTTTTAGCCGAGACAGGACATGAGAGATAGATTTTTGTAGAGTCAATATATGCACGTCTGTCATTTGCAGTAAATATCATACTTTTGTTAGGAGAAATTAGATAAGCTCTTGTTCCTCTAATGCAATATCTTGCTCCGTAAAATGCAGCCACATCTTTAAGATATAAATATTTTTCCTTATTTATAGTTTTAGATCGAATTCTGAATGTCGCTGAGTGCAAATTCAAAGATAAGAGAAAAAGTAAAAATAATGTAAGCTGCAAATAAAATTTATAGTTTTTTTTGTAAATAAGCCTGTAAAAAATAAGTTTTATAGTTTTTCTAAAATTTTTCTGAATTTGAGAAAAGTTAGGTGTCCG
>JAYEIY010000173.1:0-10130 GCA_034660375.1 Verrucomicrobiota bacterium | reverse complement strand
TAAACAAGAATCTCCGTTTTATCGACGATAGGGAAGTTAAGTTGCGAGTATGTTTTGTTTTGAGCAAGGAATTTGCATTACCGAGCAACTACTTTCCCTTTCTTTAGTAAAAAAGGGAATCTTAGTTGCATGTTCGTCAGCCTCAAACCGATGAGTTCTGATTAAAATATCATTTATATTGTATTTCGTAGAATTCCCAGATAGGGGGACACGAGTAGAAATTGTTTTCCCTTCTTGGTTTTGTAAAAGGTTATCAACCCCAACATAATTGTTTTCATCAAGATGGTCAAAGCTAACACGCTCTTTTGAGTATTCCGCAACCCCTCTAACAATTTCTTCATAAAAATTACTTCACTCTTACTCATCGTTTGCCCCCTGTAATTCTCGCTCAATTTGTTCAGTGCTGGGCAAATTGCTCTCCAAAGATTTTCGTAAAGATTCTTGCAATTTATATTCAGCAATGCCCATAGGTTGGGTTTTATCGCCCAAAGCGTATTCTGCGACGAGCTTATTTTTATTCTTACACAGCAAAAGTCCGATGGTTGGTTGATCCTCGGTTTCTTTGATTTGACGATTCATAGGCTTCTTCGCCCAATCTGAAAAAATCAAAGCAGTAAGGGTCTTTAAGGCTTTCAATAGCTAAATCTGATTGGGGTTTAGGTAAACGCTGTTCAAAATTAGTGATGGCTGAACCTTGTTGATCAAGCAGGCGAGTCTCAATTTGCATCACCAAAATATTACGAGACCAGCCATTTTTTATTGCCATTTGTGCATAAGCCAAGCGTTCATCATGTTTCTTGAGTTCATCAAGCAAAGCAATCTGGTGATACTATGGTAATTGTGCAAGTACCTCTTGCACAATTTGCTCCTCTTTCCAAACTTTGGCAAATTTACGCATATATTTTAGATTGCGTGAAGAAAAGCCTTTCATATCTGGAAAGGCATTGCGTAAATCATTAGATAGTCGTTCTATTACTTTCGTTCCCCAGCCTTGTTCAGCTTGGCGACTTAAAATATCATTACCAATTTGCCAATACAGCAAAATCAGCTCACGATTTACTGCAAGGGTTGCACGCTGTTGAGCATTGTGAATTCTGCTTTTGAGATCTGCCAACCACTCTCCATACTTTCTGGAGTTTTAGAGAGCGAAATCGATTTGTTACCCATGCCTACAACTCCTCTGTTTTAAATTCGCTATAGCCTTCGTAGTAATAACTTACATCAATGCCTTTCATAAATAAGGTTCTATCATCAGTAGCAGTGGTAAGGGCTTGTTTTAGGAGATGTTTAATCTCAATATCTTTTACTACACTTCGTTGCATAGCAGAAAAATATTCATCTTTATCAACAAGGTTCCAATCTATCACTTGTTTAATTTTAGCTTTAAGAATAAGATCAATCCAAATACGGGTAGCTCTGCCATTTCCCTCACGAAAGGGGTGAGCAATATTCATCTCAACATATTTTTCAATAATTTGCTCATAGGTCGATTGGGGCATTTTGTCTATGTGTTGTAGTGATGCCTCTAAATACATCAATGGAGCAAAGCGAAAATCACCTTTGGCAATATTCACAGTTCTTAGCTTTCCTGCAAAGGGATAGATGTCTATAAAAAGATAGTTGTGAATAAAGCTAAGTCCTTCAAAGGTACCAACTTTTACTTTGGTAATATCCTTTGAATTAAAAAGTTTTTTCGCTTTATGTTTACTAAGTTTCTCCTCAATTGTGGAGAGTTCAACTTGATTGGTTATACCTAAAATATTTTCTAAAATCATTTAATTACTCCACTTTTGCTAATTAGACATTGCACGAAAAGCCGTTTTCTCTTCGTTCGAAGGCTTTTTATACACTATTTAATTATTACTTTCACTCATATCATCAGGCTTCAGCCTTTAAATTTGCGAAGTAGAACTTCGCCTACGAACATTTACGTACTTCACTGAATCTGTATTTGCTAACTTTCTCGTTTTTTTCTAATTTTCTTCAGTTTTTCTTCAAACAGAAGAGAGTAGATTTCTTTATAGTGGGATACGTAGTGGGGATGTAAACCGGATCTTACGGTTTCAGGAATCTCTTCAAAATCTTTTTGATTTAAAGAAGGCAGGATTACATCTTTGACTTTTGCTTTTTTTGCAGCAATCATTTTTTCTCTTATCCCACCCACTGGGAGGACATTGCCGGTAAGAGTGAGTTCTCCAGTCATTGCTAGGTGGGTGGGAACAATAGATTTTGTTGCTCTAGATATTAGTGCGGTTGTCATAGTTACTCCTGCAGAGGGACCGTCTTTGGGAGTAGCTCCGGCCGGTACATGTAGGTGAATAGAATTGTGCTCAAAAAAATCTTTTTCAATCTTGAATTTACTCGCATTTGAATGAACAAATGAAAAGGCTATGGAAGAAGATTCTATCATTACATCCCCTAGTTTTCCTGTTTGTTGTAAACCTTTTTTGCCAGGAATGGCTATTGCTTCTATAAACAATACTGTTCCTCCCAGTGATGTCCATGCTAGTCCCATGACTACGCCTGACTGATGTTGTTTCATCATTATATCATCATTAAACTTAGGACGACCTAGCAATTCTTCTATGTTTTTGATTTTGACCAAATATTTATCCTTTGTCTTGCCTTCAGCTTTCATTGTGGCAATCTTTCTGAGGCATCCTTTTATTGCCTTTTCCAGAGCACGTACTCCTGCTTCCCGTGCATATCCGTCTATGAGATATCTTATTGCTCCTTTTGTGAATGTTACATCTTTTTTTGTTAAACCATGCTTTGGCAAGAGACGTGTTATCAGGTGACGTTTAGCTATTTCTGTCTTTTCAGGGGTAATGTAGCCTGCAATGCGGATGGTTTCCATACGGTCCAGAAGAGCTTCAGGAATTGTATCAGGAACATTTGCTGTTGCAATAAACATAACTTTTGAAAGATCAAAAGCTACATCCAGATAGTGGTCAATAAATGTTGAATTTTGTTCAGGGTCAAGAACTTCTAGCAGAGCTGATGCCGGATCTCCTCTATAAGATGCTCCTACTTTATCAATTTCATCAAGCATTATTACGGGATTTTGAGTTCCAGTTGTCTTCAGTGTCTGGATTATCTTCCCCGGTAGTGCGCCAATATAGGTTCTCCTGTGTCCCTTTATCTCCGCTTCATCACGCATGCCACCAAGAGAAAAACGAAAAAATTTGCGACCGAGTGCGTGTGCAATGGAACGTCCCAAAGATGTTTTTCCAACACCCGGAGGACCGATAAAGCATAAGATCGAACCTTCGACTGTTCCGCGGAGTTTTGACACTCCAATAAATTCCAGAATGCGTTTTTTTACATCATCTAGTCCATAATGATCTTTATCAAGAATTTTCCGGGCAGCTTCTACATCTAATTTGTCTTTTGTTGTTGTTCCCCAGGGAAGGGCGGTAAGCCAGTCTAGATAATTTTTTGAAACAGCGTATTCCGGAGACTGTGGAGAAAGAATTTTTATTCGTTCCATCTCTTCGTTAATTTTTTCAGTTGCTTCTTTTGACAATTTGAGTTTAGCTATTCGTTTTTCATATTTGCCAACTTCTTCAGCTGTTTGATCTTTTTCCAGTCCCAATTCATTCTTTATTACCTTTAGCTGCTCTCTGAGAAAAAAATCTCGTTGTTGTTTTGTTATTTTTTCTTCTATCTGGTGGGTTATTTTTTCTTTAAGCTGGTTAAGGTCAAGTTCTTTTCTCAGTAGAAACAGGGCTTTCTCAAGTCTCTTTTTTATATCTATGCATTCCAATACTTCCTGTAGTTCTTTCCCTGATGCTGTGGTAAGAGTGACTGCAAAATCTGCTAATATTCCTGCATTGTCCCATGTTCCACGTGATAAAAACATCTTTATTTCTTCTGAAAAAATGGGGTTATTTTTCATTATTTCTCGAAGCGTATTCATAATCCCAAGGGTCATTGCCTTGACTTCTTCATCTTCAACATATATTTCCTTAATATATGCGACATGTGCAATAATTTTCTTTTCCTCTTTCTTTATCTGCAATACTTCAAAGCGTTGAATTCCCTGCAGAAAAACCTGAGTTATACCGGTTTTATCACTCTTTATTGTCATTATTCTTGCAACAGAACCGATTTTGCTCATGTTTTTTATCACAATATCCGCAGTATTGCTTTCATGTTCTCCTTTTACATAAAGAAAACCCAATATATTTTTTTTCTCTTTGTCTTCATAAATTTCTTTTATTTGTTCTGCTGTGTCACCGGTTGGCAAAATCATAGGGAAAATGGGACCTGGAAATATAGGTTTATCCTGTTGTGGAAGGATCAATATATCTTCAGGGAGCATATCTGAGGCTAGAATTATCTCTGTTTCTGAGTTCTCTTTCGAATTAATTTTATTCTTCTCAGAATTATCAGTTTCTTTTTCTACTATAATAAAATCTTCTTTAGAATTTGTCTTATCTCTTTTTATACCCATAATAAAATAACCTTTTGTTTTATTTTTTCTTAACTAAGATATATAGAAATAAAATGTTTTTCAAACTCATTTTCAATAGAATTAACTAAAAATCTTTTTTTTTGAGAAATATAGCTTTTGTAATGATATGTTTTCAATGTATTGTTTCTCTCATTTGCGCTCGTAGCTCAGCTGGATAGAGTATCTGCCTCCGAAGCAGAAGGTCGCGCGTTCGAATCGCGCCGGGCGCACCAATTTCTTCTCTAAATTGATCCTATAAAAAACAGTTCCAACCTGATGCCTCCGTAGCAATCTCCAAAATATCATAATAAAAACTTCTTTTTACATTGACAATAACTCTAATATTGTTATAGCAAGTGTCAATGAAAGCAAAAGACTTACAATTGATTCAAGACTATTCGGGAGACTTGAATGGACTATTAACGATGCCTGATCTGAAAGTCCTTTTTGCAGAACAGGGAGACGCAGCTTTGTACAAGAAACTTCAAATTTTTATAGGTGAAGGTATCCTTATAAAGGTTAAGAGGGGATTTACGCTCGTCCATCAGCCTCACTCGATGAAATAAGCAGTCGAATTACTCCTGAATCCTACATTACGTCAGGCACAATCTTGGGTCAAGCAATGTTAATAAGATCAATACCGAAACGCAGGGTGCAGGCGGTCAAGATTGGAATACCGCGAACTTATACTTGCGATTTGGGCATAATAGAACATTTGAGTCTTAAGACAGCGCTTTTCTTTGGTTTTGTTCAAAAAGGTGCGATTAAATATGCTACCCCTGAAAAAACTTTTTTAGATGCCTGTTATTTTTACTATAAGGGACGAAGATTTTCATTTGATTTATACGAAGATGTTAACCTAGAAGCTCTTATTCAGGAAAAACATAAAAGACAACCTCATACCGATAATCATAAACCGTAAGTAAACTCTTATTTTCTTTTCAGATCCAGGGACAAAGCAACTTCATTACTGCGAATATACCTATGATTAAAAATACATTCTGAGAAAATAGTTTTTCTCTTATAGCAACGTCCAATTCCTTACAAAAAACATCTGTCAGGAATCGGAGAATTTATGGTCTGCAGAGAAAAATGGGACTTTTAATTTTGGTTCCGGCTTGTCCGGGTTGGGAATTAAGAAAAAACTCAAAAATCTTGCATTAAATTTTTTAATATACAGAGCAATTTTCTATTGACCCTGTAAAAAAAAGCGTTAAGTTAAACTCGTTTTCTGACAGAGTAGTCTGTCAGCATTGAATTTACCCCTTGGTGTAACGGTAGCACTACAGGTTCTGGTCCTGTCAGTCCTGGTTCAAATCCAGGAGGGGTAGCCATTCTTTTTTCCTTTCTTTTTTTTCTTTAAACAATCAATGGTTTTTAAAGGTATTTATCATGCGCATTTTAATTCAGAGGGTCTCGAAAAGCAGTGTTATTGTTGAAAATAATACAGTGGGAAAAATTGGCAAAGGTTTTTTAATTTTTCTTGGTGTTGGCGAAGGAGATACGCAAGAAGATGTCGATTATTTGATTGAAAAATGTGTTAATTTAAGAGTTTTTCCTAATGAAAAAGGTAAATTTCATTATTCTTTATTGGATGTCAAGGGAGAAGTACTTGTTGTTTCTCAGTTTACTTTGTATGCATCAACGCGAAAAGGACGTAGACCCGATTTTTCCGATGCGGCAGACCCGCAGATATCAGAAGAACTTTATGAATATTTTGTGAAAAAAATAGAAAAGAAAGGAATTTTAGTCTCAACGGGCGTTTTTGGAGCAAAAATGGATGTAGAAATACATAATGATGGCCCCGTAACAATAATGATTGATTCCGAGCAAAAACATAGGAAAAGACGATGACAAAAAAGAATTATGTCTGTGTATTAACAGATTCGCAGTCCGATAAATTAAAAGAAATTCTCGTAAATAAAAACTGGGATATTTCAAGTGCACCATACGCTCTCTGGAAGGCACAGAAAAATAAAATCACAGCTGTCGCATATCAATCTGGAAAATTTTGTGTTCAGGGTAAAGATGTCAGTGATTTTGTACAGTTTATTTTGGAGCCTGAGGTCTTGGAAAAGGCGGAGTTCGGTTATGAATTTGAGTTGGCAAAAGAGAATAATCCGGATATGTTTATGCCGCATATAGGGATTGATGAAAGTGGAAAAGGGGATTATTTTGGACCATTGGTGGTTGCTGCGGTCTATGTTGATGATAAAATTGCTGAAAAACTATTCAAAATGGATGTCCGTGATTCAAAATTGTTAAAAAATGATAAAAAAATTACAGATATTGCTACGGATATAAAAAAACTTCTCCCACACTCCTTTTCTGTACTCCCGATCGGTCCTACAACCTACAATAATTTATATAAGAAAATTGGCAATCTCAATAGCCTTCTTGCATGGGGACACGCAAGAGTCCTTGAAAATGTTCTTAAAAATATCCCGTCATGCAAAAGAGCCGTTTCCGATCAGTTTGCAAAAAAAGGCGTTCTGCACAATGCACTCATGAAAAAAGGGAAAAAAATAGAAGTTGAGCAATACCCACGCGCAGAAAAAGATATCGCTGTTGCAGCCGCATCCATACTTGCAAGAGCTGAATTTGTAAAAAAACTGGAAAAACTCGGAAATCAATTTAGTGTAAAACTTCCAAAAGGAGCCTCTCCGCAGGTTGTCAAAGTTGCACAGAACCTCTTTGCAAAATATGGAATGAGTTCCCTTGAAAAAATAGCTAAACTACACTTTAAAACAACAGAAAAAATCTGCTGACAAATGGATCTTATACCATACAAACCTATTCTTTCTACAAAAAAATACAAAAAAAAATTGCCCCCAGAATTATTGCAGAACCATAGTGTAAATGTTATTATTCGAAGTCCCAATTGGCTTGGTGATGCAATAATGATACTTCCAGCTCTATATCAAATAAAGAAAACCCTCCCCAATGAATCAAAAATACATATTGTCTGTCAGGAAAAATTACGTATTCTCTGGGAGGCTGTTCCCTGGATTGATAATGTCTTTGCTTTCCCTGGAAAACGACTCAATAAGCAAAATATAAAAAAACTAAAAAAAATCCCGAACGTAATTTCTTTTATCTTTCCCAATTCTTTTGGGGCGGCAATGGATTTTTATCGATGCGCTTTTCCGGTACGCATTGGCAGGGCAGGGGGGCTAAGAAGTTGGATGCTTACACATCAGCTGCCACCAAAAGTAAAATGTAAAAATAATGGATATGCCCAATATCATCAGACCTCAGAATATCTGGAAATTGTTTCAGTTCTTTGTGAGAACTCAACATCCTTTGATTACCCCCCCATTAAGGCAAACATTGATGCCGAAAAGATTGCAGGAATGGATATTTGCGGACTCCGCAAAAAGAAAATCCTCATAATTGCTCCGGGAACTGCTTATGGACCGGCAAAACAATGGAACGTAGAGAAATTTGCAAAGATTGCACAATATTGGGAAGAAAAATACAACGGAACCGTGATCGCAGTAGGTACAGAGAAAGAAAAAGAAATTGCGGACTCCGCAATTTCATTATGCCAAAATGCAGTAAATACCGCCGGAAAAACAAGCCTTGCTGAATTGATTTTTCTAATTGAAATTTGTGATATCTGCCTGGCAAATGATAGTGGTGTGATGCATCTCGCCGCTGCCTGCAATTGTCACGGTGTTGCAATCTTCGGATCCACAGATCCCATTGCAACTGGTCCCATAGGAGGCAAATGGATTATTCTGCATGAAGATGTTGATTGTGCCCCTTGCTTCGAGCGTACTTGTAGAAAATCATCAGAAAAATATTCTTGCTTAGAGTCAATTTCTGTTGAGAATGCAATAGATGCAATAGATTTTCTATAAACACCAGAACTCATCGGGTTGAGGTTGACGAAAACGCAACTCAGATTCCCTATCGTGGATAAAAAAAAATCTGAATTGCTCGATAACCTGGAGTTCTGTTGCATATCTTCATGCAAAAAAAAGGTACTTTGCATATCCTCATGCAAAAAAAAGGTACTTTTTTTATCTTTAATTTACTGAAAAAAGGAAAAGTAATTACTCGGTAATTCAAATTCCTTGCTCAAAACAAAACATACTCGCAACTCAGATTCCCTATCGTGGATAAAAAAAAGGGAATCTGAGTTGCTCGATAACTTGGAGCTCTTTATCCCCTATTACGCAGTAAAATACGGACTATCAGCATTTATTTTATTTGCTATGATCTTTTCTGACAATTAAAAGCGAGGCAAAGCCTTGCACTCCAAAGATTCGCGTTGCTCATCAAACAAAATGACCTTAATAACAAACAATGTTGTTTTTCTTGTGCTAAGCACTTTTGGATTGATGTGCTCTGCACAGCTTTTAATTTAACAAAGAATCTTGCAAAAAATCAAGACTCTTTAACTCAATGGATTAATGGCTATTTTGTACCTTTAACCTCAAAAAAAAGTGTTTTTAAAGTTCAACTGCGGTTTTTAGGTTCATGCTCTTCATGGTAAAATTTTTAAATGAAGTTCATGAAGAAATACAGGTTTTCAATTTTTTAATTTCTTATTAATTTCTACCCTTCATAGTTCTTCATGCTCTTCATGGTAAAATTTTTATTAGTATGCATTTTCGTTGGTTGAACGGGTTATGAGAATTGTTAACCTGAGAATTGATGTGAAAAATGCACTCTAAACGGAGCTTTGAATGCGTTAAAAATAAGATTGTCTTACTATTGACGAAGAAATAATTATCAAGAAAATCAAACAAAGAAGCTTGACAAGTACAAGAAAAAGAAATAAACTAAAATGTTCGATGAAGCGGAGATAACTCCTGCTGAAAAGTAACTTATTCAGCAATAGTCGGGCCAGATTATGATAGGAATTTGTTGTCCAAAGGAAGAAAAATCTTCCCCATATAAAAAATAACAATAATATCCTGGAATATTCTGGTATGCCTTAAAAAACTTTGGGGTCTGAAGCATAGCCCCTGCAATAGCTTGCGAAACTTAAAGTGACCTAAAAAATGCAGGTCCCCTACAGTGAACGCAAGCAGTTAATTGGCTAAAAGAATCGGCACAAAACAAATTTTCGACAGAATGATGTGGCGACAGAACAATTAAGTACATTTTTATAGAGAGAAAGCAAAACAAGAAAAAATACAAATGGTAATTCAGTCAAATAAAAATGAAGTCCCTGTTGATATTATCTCTAAAAGTACAAATTTGACAGTCAATGAAATTCAAAATATTCTTGAAAAAATAAAAGATTAGGCATAAAATAATGTGGTACAGACTTCCAGTCTGTTTGAAAAAAAACAAAAAAAGGAGGAGAAAAAACAAAATGAGTACCTTTTTAAATCCATTTACAGATTTTGGTTTTAAGAAATTATTTGGCGAAGAAGCGGCTTTGCCAAGACTTAAGAGCTTTATTGAAGATGCTCTTGGATTAGCCGAACCAATAGCTGATTTATCATTTATGTCGCCTGAACAATTAGGTGCTAGGGATGATGAACGACGTGCTGTCTATGATATCTACTGTAAATCCGAATCAGACAGTCACTTTATTGTAGAATTACAACGTGCAAAACAACACTTTTTTAAAGACAGAGCTGTATTTTATTCCTCATTCCCTATTCGTTCTCAGGCACAAAAAGGAGATTGGAACTATAAGTTATGCCCTGTATAT
>JAYEIY010000172.1:0-10144 GCA_034660375.1 Verrucomicrobiota bacterium | reverse complement strand
TAAGACCAAGTCAATTGTCGCCACAGTGTAGCGGTAATTTTAAATAGAGGTAATTTTTCAAAAAGAAAAGGTTCAAAAAATATACCAAGCAATGAATCTTGAGTTAAGTAATCAAATAACATTTGATGTTCTTCTGCAAATTTAGATTGAACATTACTTATAAAAATTTTTATTTTTTGCATCATTTAATCCTCTTTTTTCGTACCTTTCGTGCTTTTTGTGTTTTTCGTGGTGAAGCTCTAACATGCTACCGTTCCTTTATATTCGTTAAGATATTCATAAAAAATAATATTGCCAATTTCGCGGACCGTTTCTGCATTTAGTTATATATTGTTCTATTTTAAATCTTTGAATTATCATAGGGAGAATTTCATTTTTCAAATAGGTTTCATTATCTAGGATATTACTATTATTAAAAAATTTTTCATCAGTATCTTGTTTAACTTTTGATAATGCGTCTAATATTTGAGCCTGTTTATTTGATAAACCATCTTTTTTAATTAATTGTTTATGGACTCTTGCGTATTTCGCATCGTTTTTATATTTATCTTTCAGTAAATTATTTTGTCTATTTAACTCTTTGATTTTTTCATTTTTGACGTTTCCATTTTCGTCTCATATTTGAGGATGGGATATTTAATTCTTCTCGATATTTTGTTATTGTTCGACGTGCTACGTCATAGCCGAGTTCTTTTAATTTTTCTGAAATTTTATTATCAGATAATGGTTTGCTTGATGATTCATTGTCAACTATGTCACTGATTTTTTCTTTAATACTTGTGGATGCAATTTTTTCTCCGTCATTAGCTTCGTAACCTCCGGAGAAAAAGAATCTAAAATCATATAAACCTCTTGGGGTTTGTAAATGTTTTCCCTTAATTGCTCGGCTTACTGTAGTTTCATGTACTTCTATTTTTTTAGCAACCTGTGTCATTGTGAGAGGGTGTAAATTCTCTACTCCTTGGTGGAAAAAATCTTTTTGTTTTTGGAGTATGATTTCTGCAATTTTGTAGATTGTTGTTTTACGTTGATCAAGGCTTTTGATAAGCATTTTACTTTTGAGGATTTTTGCTTTTATATATTCTCTTGTTTCTTTTGAAATTTCTTTTTTTTCAAGGAGCTTCATATAGTAAGAGGATATTCTTAATCTTGGTGAAGTATTCTTTTGCAAGAAAATTTTATATTCTCCGTTCTCTTTTTTTATTTCCAACTCAGGACTTACATAGTCAGTTAAGGGTTGAGGAATTTTATGTAATGATGCGGGAAAAGGATTGAGTTTTTTAAGTTTTTTTAATAATTGATAGATCTGTGTTGTGGTTAATTTCATTTTTGCTGCAATTTTTGGAATATGATTTTTTCTTACCAGGGGTAGATAGTTTAAGACTAGTTTATATTCCAATGATTTTTTCATATCACGGCGTTCAAGTTGAAGTAATAAATTCTCTCTTAAGTCAGATGCTCCTATCCCAGGTGGATCAAAAGTATGAACAATTTTTAGTGTTTTTTTTACATCTTTCATATCAGCATCTGAAATTATAGCAATATCGGCAAGATGAGTTCTCAGGTAACCTGTATCATCAATACTTCCGATTATATTTCCTGCTATTCTTTTTAGTTTTTCGGAGAGGTTTGATGTACGCAGTTGTTCCTGGAGATACTCCTGTAGAGATTTTTCAGAGACAAGGGATCTCATGAAAAATTGATGTTTTTCGTCTGCATCAGAATTGTAGTGAACGCTTTTATCGGAAGAATAGTCTTTCCAATTATCATAAAGCTGAATAATGGAGGCTAGATCTTCATCTCTTTCAGCCATGTCAGCAGCAATATCACTCTTGCTATCTGGAGACGCATCGCAATCCTCCATTGGATCACCTATTAAATCTTCGTTTCCACCCGCAACCTGTTCAAGAGTTGGGTTTTCTGCAAGTTCCTGATTAATCTTCTGCTGTAGCTGAAGTATTGTTGCTTGAAGAATATCAAGTGACATTATCTGCTGTGGTGTCATCACCTGTTCTTGGCGAAGTCCCTGAATCTGGCTTAATTTTTGTTCGAGCATTATATAAAGCTTTTTTTATTTATTATGGATGAATGATCTTTGAATTTTTCTTACATAGTTGAATTAAAATATATTGGAAATTTTCTATATTTCAACACCTATATTATGCATAAGTAATTTTAACGCATTTTCTTTGAAGTGCTGGATTTTTTTTTATTTTGCACTAAACTATATTTTTCAGTTATTGCTCTAGTTTTTATCAGAAATTAAAATTTAAAATATACTAATGAATGAAAAACAAGATATAGATAGTAAAGAAGAACGTTTTATTTCATCATGTTTAAATAATAAACAGGATGAAGTCGAAATTACTTTAAGACCACAGCATTTTAAACACTTTCCAGGACAGGAAAAGATAAAAGAACGTTTGCAGATATATGTACAGGCATCAAAGGAGCGTGAAGATACTCTTGGACATTTGTTGTTAAGTGGTCCTCCCGGACTTGGTAAAACAACGCTTGCACATATAATAGCTAATACAAGGGGATGTGATGTAAGAGCTGCAAGTGCCCCAGTTATTGAAAAACCCGGTGATTTGGCTGGTCTATTGACTTCGTTGAAAGAAGGAGATGTTCTTTTTATTGATGAAATTCACCGGCTTCCACTTGCAATTGAAGAATATCTTTACAGTGCAATGGAAGATTTTTTTATTGATATTATGCTTGATCAGGGTGTTGGGGCAAGAAGTGTTAGATTGAATGTTGCTGAATTTACCCTTATTGGAGCTACCACAAGGCAGGGGATGCTTTCTTCTCCATTACGCAGTCGATTTATGATGTCATGCCGCCTTGATTACTATAGCAAAGAACCTCTTATTGAAATAGTTCTTCGTTCTGCTTCTATTCTTGGTATTGATTGTGATACGGAAAGTGCTGCTGTAATTGCTGGGCGTTGTCGTGGCACTCCGCGTATTGCAAATAATTTACTTAGATGGGTTAGAGATTATTCTCAGGTAAAAGCAGATCACAAAATAACTTCTGAAATTGTTGATAAAGCTCTGAATTTGATTGATATAGATGAAAATGGACTTGATGAGATGGATAAGCGTATTCTTGAAACCATTCTCTTTAAATTTAATGGTGGACCGGTAGGATTGAAGACCGTTGCAATTGCTGTCGGAGAAGAAGTCGGTACCATAGAAGATGTTTACGAACCATTTTTGATACAAGATGGCTACCTTATGCGTACTTCCCAGGGACGGAAAATTACTCAAAAAACTTATGATTTGCTTGGAAAAGGAAAAGATTTTAAATCTAAGCCTATTCAGCAGATGTTATTTTGAGTTTATATAAACAAAAACTTAGCTGAAAGCGATATATAAAAAATAAAATTAACCATCAATAAATTATTATGATAAGTTTAACGGGATTTGGTCGTGCAGAGATGCGGGAAAGTGGGATTACGATAATTGTAGAAATAAAATCCTATAATAGAAAAGGGCTTGAAGTAAGTTGTAGTTTGCCAGATCAACTTAATTTTTTTGATATAAGTTTACAGAAATTGATAAAAGAAAAAATATTCAGAGGAAAAGTCTATCTTACAGGGAAAGTCCATTTGGATGATGATAAAATAGCTTTAAAATATCGAGTCAATCAGTCTGTTATGGAACGTTATATTCTTGAATTGAAGAAGGTTGCTTCTAAGACAAAAATAAAAAACGAAATATCGTTGGGTGATCTTGTAGGTCTTCCTGATGTTATTCAGGAGAAGTCATCTTTTGATAATGAAGAAATCTCAGAGTTAATGGAGAAAACTACAGTAAAAGCCCTTGTAGAACTTTGTGATATGCGTGAAACAGAAGGAGAAGAGCTTAAAAAAGATCTTGGAAAAAGAATTTTAAAATTAGAAGATTGTTTATCATTTATAGATTCTGAGTCTGAAATTGTTCCACTACGTTATAAAGAAAAACTTATTAAGAGAATTAATGCTCTTAATCAGAATATAGATGAGAACAATGAAATTCTTCAGCGTGAAATTGCTATTTTTGCAGATAGATGTGATATTACAGAAGAAATTACGAGAATAAAATCACATATCAAACAAATTAAGAATTCTATGCATTTGAAGGAACCTATTGGTCGTAAAATAGATTTTATTATTCAAGAATTGAGTCGAGAAATCAATACAATTTGTTCAAAAGGCAGTGATTCTGAAATTTCCAATTCTGCGGTAGAATTTAAGACGGAATTGGAAAAAATCAGAGAACAGATTCAAAATGTAGAATAAGGAAAAAATTAGACTTTATTGTTTGCTAATTTTCAAGTTTTCCATATATTTACTTCTTTAATGAATTTGAAGAAGGAAAGTAGAAAATCGTATTAAAAAAAAAGGAGTTATATTTTGCGAAAAATTATTTTGATATTTTCATTGTGTACATTCGGTTTTTCTTTTCTTATTGTTGCTCAGGGAGGAAGTGAGGAATGGCTTGAAAAGCAATCTTATTCTATTCAGCAGATTTATCGAGCTGCTTTTAATTCTGAAAAGGCAGGTAAGCATAAAGATGCCGCAGAATTTTTTGAAAGTTTAAAGATTATTTTAGAGGATTCTGACAAAAAGGTTATAGCTCTTTTTCATCAGGCTACCAATACATATATGATGGGAAAAAGATATAAAGCTTTCAAACTTTTTAGAAATCTAATAGAAAGTTATCCTACCTTTTCACGAATGGACAATGTGATAAAATATATGGGACTTATAGGGGATTCATATTATGAAGAAAAAGCTAGATTTTTTACTGGAGCATCTCTTGAAAAAGCATATGAGGTTTATGAATTTATAAAAAAATATGCTCCTTACGGAAAGGGTACAGCTCAAAAAATCCTTCGGCTTGCCCATATTGCCGAAGAACAATACAGTTATGACGTAGCAATTCAAAACTATAAACTAATTCTTAACAATGCACCAAAATCATCCTCTGCACCGGAAGCATGTTATCAATTGGCAAATTTGTACACTAAGCGTTCCGGCATTGCTGACGCAGATGGACAACTTTCAAAAAAAGCCGTGCATTATCTAAGGTCTTTCAAAGAAAATTATCCACAAAGTAAATATCAGGAAAAAGCCTCGCAAATTCTTGCATCTTTTGATGATAAAAAAGCATTACGTCTTCTGAAACTTGGAGAATTTTATCTTCGCGATGCACATAAAAAAGTACCTGCAGCGAGAAGATATTTGCATAGAATCTTGAAAGAACATAAGAGAAGCACAATTGCAGAAAAAGCGGAATATATTCTTGCTCATATAGATAAAAAAGGCCTGCTAAAGGAAATAGAACAAGCAAAAAAACAGAAGAAAAGAAAAAAAGAAAAAAACGTAACTCCTCCATACTATCAAACTATAAAACCAAAAACTTTTTCTAATCTTCCTGATTATGATAAAGAAAAATGGCTTATACCTCTAGAAAATTTAAATGAAAAAAAATAAACAAAAAGGAATTCTGATGATAAAAATATATTTCAAGCATACTTTGCTGCTTCTTTCGCTAATCTGTTTCTTTGGATGCCAATCTTACAAAACAGGTTCTCTAATGCATCCTCAACTTAAAACTGTTAATATTGCACAAATCAAAAATACGACAGACACTCCGCGTTTACAGGGAATTATTCGACAAAAACTTTTGGAAACTTTTATGTTTGATGGTTCTTTGAAGCTTGTTGACAAAAAAAATGCTGATTTATTTCTTTTCTGCAATGTTGAAAAATATCAAATAACAGGTCTTGGAACAACTTATCGCTCAGATTATAAGGAAGATGATGATGGTGATGATTATGGAACAGAAGTATTTGCTTTGACTGTTGATCTTGCATATAAGGTTTTCCTCCCAGGAAAAGAAAAACCATTACTCACTGGAGTTGTGACTGGACAAAGCGATTTCAATATGCATGGAGATCTTGAAATTTCCAGGCAAAAAGCATTTAAACAGGCTTGTAGTGATGCTGCATCTAAAATTGTTTCCCAAATAACAGAAGCATGGTAATTATTAATGTTTAATGTTTAATGTTTAATGTTTAATGTTTAATGTTTAATGTTTAATGTTTAATGTTTAATGTTTAATTGGTTAATTTCTTTTAAATTACCAAATTACTAAAACTCCCATAACTCCCATAACTCCCATAGCTCCCATAGCTCCCATTTTTATCTTCGCTTTTTTTGTTTTTTGTTTTTTCCTTTTTTGTTAAATCTCTTTTTTCCCCGTGAATATGAATCTTTTGAAGTGTTTTTTTCAGCCTTGGCGAGTTCTAGGAATATGTTTCTTCCTTTAATTTTCAATCCTTTAAAAGCCTCAAGAAGTGTATTTGCATAGTTTTCATCTATCTCAAAAAAGGAAAAACAAGGTTTAATATCAATTGCACCAATCTCAATATTATGCTCTCCGGCTTGATTGTTGACCATTTTTATAATGCCGAGAGCATTTATCTTATCCTTGCGACCAACATTAATAAAAAAACGTTTAAATCCACTTTCGGGGGAAGAACCTTTTCCTCTATTTTGTTTTTCTGTTTTTTGAGATTTTCCTTGATGGTCAAAATCCAGGTTAGGTGCATCATTGTAATAACTGAGAAAATGGTTGAATTCCAGAGAAACAAAATGTTTAATAAGATCCTCTTTGGAAAAATGTGATAATTTTTCATTTACTTCATCCATAAAGGGAGCAATTTGTTCCTGATTAACCTCAACTGTTTCCATACGGTCTATGAGACTGAAAAGTTGTTTTTTGCATATCTCATCTCCTGTCGGAACTTGACAGAATGTGAATTTTTTATTAATATTTTTCTCAATACGTTTGATCTTGCTTTTTTCTCTCATATTGATAATTACAATAGATGTTCCGGATTTTCCAGCTCTACCTGTACGACCGCTTCGATGAGTATACATCTCATCTTCATTAGGAAGATTATAGTTAATGACATGAGTTAGGTCATCTACATCAAGCCCTCTTGCTGCTACATCAGTAGCAACCAGCAAATGAATACTTTTTTCTCTAAAACGTTTCATTACAGAATCTCTTTGGGATTGCGAAAGATCCCCATTTAATACATCTGCATTATAGTTTTCTTTAATTAAAGAGTCGGCAATATCTTTTGTTTCTTTTCTCGTTCTGCAAAATATTATACCATATATATCAGGATTTATATCCGTAATCCTCTTAAGCGCCAGATAGCGGTCTCTCGCATGAACCATGTAACAAATATGATCCACATTTTCTGCCCCTATATTTTTTTCCCCCGCAGTAATCTCAAATGGTTCCTGCATGTATCTTTTTGCTATTTGCGCTACTCCTTTCTGCATTGTGGCTGAAAATAAGAGTGTCTGCTTCTCTCTGGGAGTTTGTTCCAGAATAGCATCCAAATCCTCTTTAAAACCCATGTTTAACATTTCGTCAGCTTCATCAAGAACTAGAGTTCTTATGTTTGAAAGGTTAATCTTATTCCGCCGAATGATATCATATATTCGTCCAGGAGTTGCCACAATAATATGTGCTCCTCGGTTTAACTGTTTTATCTGTGCATATATATCTGTACCACCATAAACAGCTACAACATTGAGTCCCTTTTTATATTTGCAGAAGTGCTTGAAGTCAGATAATATTTGTAGGCAAAGCTCTCTTGTGGGGCATAAAATAAGTGATTGTGGACTTTTAGTTTCAATATCAATATGTTGAATAATAGGTAATCCAAAAGCAGCTGTTTTACCTGTTCCTGTTTGTGCCAGTCCTATTAGATCATTATTGGTTTCTAGTAGAAAGGGTATAGCTTTTTCCTGAATTTCTGTAGGTGTTTCAAAACCAAGTTCTTCTATTGCCTTTAGTATTGCTGAAGATAGACCTATTTCTTTAAATAAACTCATAAAATTCTCTTTGTTTTATTGTTGATTGTTCTACAAAATAGATTTCTTCAGTATATAAAAATACCAATAAAAAAATAAATGCGTGAGCCGTGACAATAAGAAACAATATACTAAAGTCAAGTGAAAAAGAGAAAAAATGCATTCAAAGATAGAGTTCTATAAATTCTCTTAATCCCAAATTAGGCAGTTAAATATCGATTAGCTAATGCCAGTCTTAGGTTAATAGTATAGATTTTGGGAATTTATGCCCTTTAAAATTCTTACATTTCCTGGTGTTTCAAGATCTAGCAACAGTTTTTAATGTTTGCTGTTTGCTTTTTCACCAGAATTAGTGGGTTAGTTACTGCTTAATCAACCTCATTTCGTTTTGATCCCAAATCATTTCAGTTCTTTTGCTACCAGAATTCATGATCGTATGTACTTGACCCACGAATTCTGCAGAAGACCCCACAAAATAACGGATTTCTAAAATAATGTCATATCTCTTCATGACAAATTATCTTGTCAATCCCCATAAATAAAAGACTAATCACAGTTAACAAAGAAAGAGAAACAAGAGTTGATAGATGAAGAGAAGGAATATAAAAATTTACGAAAGAAGATGCAGGAAAAACTGGTGAAATTTGCAACATGAATTTCCGTTTTTATGTAGTTACAGATTTCCGTGAACATTGTCTAAAGGATGCTATAATTCAAGTAGATCCTAGACTTTTTCAAAAGGTAGCGGGATTTGTAAAATCCCGAGAAAATACCAAGATGGTGAGCTTAGTAAATCGTAAAACTTGTTTAACGATTTGCTAAGCCCGACAGACTGCTAGCTTCCCGGTTTATCCATGGGCAAGTTTTTTTTGCACATAGGACATTCATTTGGATTGTAAGTTTCAATTGTCAGTTCGAGTAGAGATTTCATAGGAGCCCCGAAATCCGGAGCATTGCCCGCACTTCTGTCAACAATAACTGCTACTCCTACAACATCCCCTCCAAGTTCTCTTACAAGGTCTACTGTTTGCTGAACACGTCCGCCACGTGTAACAACATCTTCGGCAACAAGTATTTTTTCGCCTTTCGCAATTTTAAAACCTCGACGCAGAATCAGTTCATCATTTTTATCTTTTTCAGCAAAAATAGCTTTTACACCTAGGGCTCGTCCCACTTCTTGACCAACAACAATTCCTCCAATTGCTGGAGATATAACTGTTTCTATCTCTGTGTTTTTAAAAAGATCTGCCAGAGCAGTACAGATCTTTTCTGCCGTTTTTGTATGCTGCAATGCCAGTGCTGCCTGAAAATATCTGTTACTGTGTAATCCGCTTCTTAGCAGAAAATGCCCATTAAGTAAAGCTCCAGTTTCAACGAGCAACTTATCAAAATCCATGATTTTTCCTTTGTTTGTTAAAAAAAAATTAAAAAATATTATATTACTAGAATTTTAGTATTTAGTTTATCTATTATTGTCCTATATTCATTAGACGATGTAATATACCGCATTTTTATAAAATTAAATCTATTAATATCACAAGTTTTTATATTTTAAGAGGATTTTGAGTTATGGATACGATTCATGCAATTATTTTAGGAATAATACAAGGTTTGACAGAGTTTTTACCTGTCAGTAGTAGTGGACATCTGGAGATTGCAAAAAAACTACTAAACGTTCATATAGAAGAAAACCTTTTATTTACGGTAGTAGTGCATGGTGCGACGGCTCTAAGCACTGTAGTTGTTTTTAGAGATGATATAATAACATTGTTGAAAAATATTTTTCCCCTGAAATATACGGAAAACAACCAATATTTACTTAAGCTTGCTTTGTCTATGATTCCTATTGGTATTGTGGGGGTCTTTTTTCGTGATTTTGTGGAAACTTTTTTCACTGCGAATCTCTTTTTGGTTGGAGCAATGTTACTAGTTACCTCTCTTTTATTAGGTTTTACCCATTTAAAAAAGAAAAATGATAAGGAGTTTGGATATATTGATGCATTTGTGATGGGGGTTGCACAGATCTTTTCGGTCCTTCCCGGTCTTTCTAGGTCTGGAGCTACAATTGCGACGGGTTTATTACTGGGTAACAAGAAAGAGGAAACGGCAAAATTTTCTTTTCTAATGATTCTTGTGCCGATTCTTGGAGCAAATTTTTTAGATTTTTTAGATATTATGAAGGGAGTTTCTCCCAGTGCTTCTTCTAGAGAATTTATTCCTCTTCTTATTGGATTTATAGCTGCATTTTTAACAGGAGTTCTG
>JAYEIY010000171.1:0-2035 GCA_034660375.1 Verrucomicrobiota bacterium | reverse complement strand
ATCCGGCAATTCTGCGGTATAACAGAGATATTGTCCATCTTTCCCAAGTGTTGTATTCGTTATCTTTCCTTCAAGATGGCTGATTTTGTAGATTTCAGAACCATCCAGTTCTAATTTAACAAACGTATCTTCTTCTATTTTCATGAAGCCATCTTCCAATCGTGTCAATCTTCCCACGGCAAGAGTTGTTTTTGAAGACGTGGAAAGTGAAGCCTAATACAAAATCTCTTGGATTTGACCTGACAAAAAAGCTTTTTTTCCCAGTTTTTTTCTCTTCAAGCCTCTTCTTATCCACGACAATTTCTGCAGATGTTATACCGTCCTTAGTTGAAATAGTAAGTGTTTTGGACTCATTGATAAGAACAGTTGCAAAATCTTTATTTACGTTAAGGAAACGTATGTCTGCAAAGTTTGCAGTCAATTCATGTTGCCATGAGATTTTTCCGCTGGGATCCAGGAAAAACTTCCAAACAAGGAATCCAAGCAGCCAAACTGTCAAAAAGAGAAATGTATAACCTGAAATCTTTGCAATAAGGGCGATTTGCTCCATCTTTTTTTTTCGTTTACCGGCGGAGCCATTTGCCATTTTTTTGGCTTGTAAATTTTTAATCCCGTTTTCTGTCTTCATTCCGTTTTTTATTTCCACTTAAGTTTTCTCCATAATTTTACTTATTTTCAAATTAACAGATTCATTTGTATATTCAGATTTATCACGTAGATTATTATACTATGATAATTTAATAATTAAATATGAGTTTTACAGATAATAAAAATCTATCTTTACATGAAACATTCAATTTATATTCAATTTATACTATTATTTTTTTTATTTACAGCCTCATTTATTTTAGCAGAAACAATCATTCCTAAGTCTGTTTTAAAAGACATTCACCAACTTCTTGAAATAGAAGTAAATAAAAAAGTAACGCAGGAAGATGTGGCTCAAAAAATAAAAATACCATATCCTCCGATTTCTCCAAAATTTTCTCTAAAAGAGATAGAACAGTTGATTAAAAAAGGCGAAAAAGATGCCTTAAAAAAAGAATCCTCCAATTATGGTAAGACCGATTATAAAGCAGAAGCCAAAAAAAAGTTTAAGATTTATAGAATAGGAGAAAAAATCTCTATTACTTTAAAAACAACAGAGAGAATATCTGGGACGTTACAAAAAATCACAGGAAGAAGAATAAAAATTGACGGCGACTGGATTAACTGCATAGCGATAAATAATAAAAGTCTCTACAGATTATTACCTAATAAGCATAACGAAATGGTAAAGAAATATATAATAAATAAGAAACGAGATGAAAATTACCGTAAAGTGAAAATAATGACCAAAGCACACAATTATTTAACAGAAAAATTCTATAAAGAAAACGGTTATACAAAAAGAAAAGGGAAATGGGTTACCCAGACAAAGCTCCTTGAACAGGCAACCTGGTGGTATAAAAAAAATATGGCACGAAGACTTAAAAAGGGATTCTTTAAAAAAGAGTTTATAAAAAGAGGCTATATCTACAAAGACGGAAAATGGAATAAAGTTTTGCCTGATGTTATTAGCACAGTCGCAAAAGTGGAACAACTTGCAGAAAATCTAAAACCTCCAAAAACTCCAGAAGTTACCCCATCCCCAGAAGCTCTAAAACCTCCAAAAACTGAAAAAACTCCAGAAGTTACCCCATCCCCAGAAGCTCTAAAACCTCCAAAAACTGAAATTTCCTCTGAACCAAAAATCCTGGAAACAACAATAAAAGATAACAAAATAAATACAGATATAACGAAAAAGGAATCTGCAGAAATAAATAAAAAAGAAAAAAATGTTTCAACTGATAAAAAAAAATCAAAGAAATATGTCGCAAAAAAAAATCTTTTTCCAATTACCCCCCCCCCAGAATTGCAGGGAATAATCCTGGGATCTGACTGGCCAGATAAAATCTATCTAAACAAGGAGGAAAACAAGTGAAAAAAATAAATTCAATTATAGCAATGGTTCTTTTTACTTTTTGTATGCTCTTATTTTCATCAGCACATGCAT
>JAYEIY010000170.1:0-10316 GCA_034660375.1 Verrucomicrobiota bacterium | reverse complement strand
CTTCTTCACTAGAAGCAGCAACATCAACATCTGGATAACCAAAACTGTTTAGTATATGGGCAATAGACCTTCGTGCAAGAACTTCATCATCAACAACTAAAATTTTATTATCTTGCATCTTTTTTTCCCTTTTCAGAGTTTGTAAAAAACAAAAATGAAATAAATTAAACAATAAGAAGAACTATACAAAGGTTTTCGTTATAGAGCAACCTGCTTTATCAATTCTTTTTGAGAAAATTCGTAAATTAACACTAATAAACAAAAAATTGAATATAATATGGATAAAAATAAGCGAATACATTTTATAGGAATCGGCGGAGTTGGCATGTCGGGAATGGCAGAAATATTGTCTGAATGGGGATACGATGTCAGTGGTTCCGATATGAAAGATTCTTCTGTGCTTTCTCGGCTTTCCAAAAAGGGGCTGAATATTACTATAGGACATTTTCCAAAAAATATTCCTGTGAGTACAGATATAGTTGTTTTTTCATCAGCTATTACAATTGATAATCCTGAATATATAGCTGCAGAAAAAAGAGGCCTGACAATGAAACGACGAGGTGAATTTCTTGCTGACATTGTTTCTTTTTACAAATGCGTTGTTGCAATTGCCGGTTCTCATGGGAAAACAACAACTACAGCAATGCTTTCTCACATTCTGAGAGAGCGGGAAATTAAACCTGGATATCTTGTAGGTGGTAATGTTTTTGAATGGAACTCTCCAGCATCTGCCGGCAATGGAGAAATTCTTGTAACCGAGGTTGATGAAAGTGATGGCACTCAGGCATATATTAAATCAGATATAGGCGTAATTTTGAATGTAGAAGATGACCACTGCTGGAATCTCGGAGGAGAAGAAAAACTATATCAGTGTTTTAAGGATTTTGCGGACTCCGCAAATATGATTATAACAGTAAAAAGTCCTAAAACAACAGAGCTTTTTGAAACTCATAAAAATGCGCTTTTTATTGATTCCAAAGATATTTCTGAAACTTTGCGGATTCCACAAATAGGTTTTCATAACCGACTTAATGCATATACCGCATCTGTCGTGGCAGAAAAGCTGGGTGTTTCTTTGACCGATTCCATTCAGGCATTAAAATCATTTCCAGGAGTAGAAAGAAGACTTATGTTGATTACAGAAAATTTAAAACGTAAGCTCTCACTCTTTGAAGATTATGCACACCACCCGACAGAAGTACGGGCAGCAGTTTCGGCACTCAGGAGTGCATTCCCAAAACGATCATTGATCATTGTTTTTCAACCTCATAGATACGAACGAATCGCCCGATACGCAAAAGAATTTGCACAAGAACTCTCAAAAGCTGATTTTGTTTATATTACCATGCCTTTCGCTGCGTGGTTGAATGATTCTTCAATTGCAGACCCTAGAGTTATTGCAGATAACATGTCAAAAGAGAAGGTGGAATTAATAGATTTTAAAGATAATCCAACAAAAACAGCGGAAAAGATTTGCAGGGATCAAAACAATGCTATTATTGCTGTTCTCGGAGCTGGCTCTGTGACAGAATTAATTCCGTATCTTGCACATTTCGCAGAGACGTCACACATTTAATGTTTATCAGGGAGACATAATCCAGTTACATTAAATCTTTTCATTGTTATGTTCTTTTTTTATGGAAATAGTGAGAATGTGACAACAAACATTAAAATAGATGAGTTTTGAGGAAAATCAAGTTTTTAAGATTTTGGAATAACACAATAATTTAGTAGTCGGATGCAAAAAACATGCGGACAAAACCACTTATATTCCAATTCCATTTTTTGTAATATGTTTTAAATAACCTTCAAAATTCTTGACGTAAGAAGTAAATGAATATTGTTTTGTTAGCTCAAGTGCATTTTTAACTATTTCTTCTTTCAAGTTATCATTTTCTATAAGTTCTTTAATTACTTTTATCCAATGCTTATATGAATTTTGATCATGAATTCCTAAGACAAATCCATTTTTATTATTATCAATAAGCTCTGTAACACCACAACAATTACTAACTATAACAGGTAGTTGACATGCCATAGCTTCAAATACAACATTGGCAAAGGAATCATAATAGCTCGGATGAACCAGGATGTCAGCCGCAGTATAAAAATTTTCTAAATTTATTGTAGTTCCTGCATAAATCAGATAATTTCTTTTGAATTTTGGTTTATGTTTACCGCAAAGAACAAGTTTAATATCCTTTTTTTCCTTAAAAAGTTCATCAGATACTTTTATTAAAAACTTCAAATTTTTGAGTCGTAAATTATGTGCGATAAAAAGCAAAACTGTATCATTTTTTTTACACCCCCATTTTTTACGTTGAGCTTCTCTAATCTCTAGACCTTGAAAGTTATTTTTTTCACCATTTACAGAATTATAAAGTACCTCTATTCTATTCGCAGGAATTTTGGATGCTAATAATTGTTTCGCAACAAGGTTTGAAATAGGCAGATAGAAAGCATCTGGATTTCTTAGAACTTGCTTGTCAATCTCAATTTGTTCTCGATGCTTACGCTTTAATTTGAATTCTATTTTCTTGTAGCAATGGATAAATTTGGGATATGATTTTATGTAATATTCTAAATAAAATTTATGCAATCCACCACCAACTCTATGAATGTCAGCCTGATGAAAAAATCCCCAGTCAATTGTTTTATCAGGTTTAATCATTTTGATTATTTTATCAATATTTGAAAGTCCGTAATGAAGAGTAATTCCATCATATTTGCTTGCAGAGTTAGCAACTACATGAATTTTATGGTTCATGTCAACAAGTGCTCTACAAAGATTTACTGCATCATTTTCTGCGCCTGAACCAGTTAATGAAAAGTGTTCTATATAAAAAAGTAATTTCATTTAGGTTTTTTCTCGTTGCTTATAGATTCCCTTTCCAAAAGAGTCAATGTGTTTTATTAACTCTTCGTTTGAAACAGGATTATAGTTGAGAACATCAAAAAAATACGGAAGTGGAGATTCTTCATTTAACTTTCCTGAAAGTCTTACAGCAATCTTGTCATCAATATCATCTCCCAAAATAGCGATATCAACATCTGAGCTTTTTTTATAATTTCCTATCGCACGAGATCCAAATACAAGAGCTTTTTCTATTTCTAAAAAAGAAGAAATAGCGTTACGAATCTTCTCTAAATCTCGAGGCTGAAGTCCAAAAATCATTCTCCCAAATCCCCTTGCAAAAATTAATGCAATTCTGTCAACAAAGGGAAATATGTCATTTTTATTTCATTTACAATTTTATCTGCCATTTTTTCATCGTAAGTATGTGATGTTAAGTTTCTATCTTCAAGAGCGTCAATCCAAGCGTGTCCATTGGTAATAATATCAGATTGAAATGTTTGTTTTATTGTTGTTAGTGGAGTTTCTACAGTAAATCCATTGTATTCCAAATAATCTTTTTGGACCTTCTAGGCAAGCTCAAATGCCATTTCATAAAATTGTATTAATCCAGCCTTTTCTATCTCTGTAGGTTTTTTATTTTTGTTGCTTTTCCCAACAAAAGATAGGCTTTCTGAAAGTTTTCAAATCGCTGTTGCCAACGAATTCTCTTTAGACCTTTCATAGGATATCTCTCCATTTTGTAAAACATATATATTTTTAAAGATTAGATCTATTCTTTAAATAATCCTTCATAAAACTTTGCTAATGTCAAGCCGACCTCATTAATCCTAAAATTATCTTCAGCATATTTTGCTGCGGTCTGCCCCATTTTTTTGAGTTCCTCTTTATCTTTAATCAAACGGATCCAACATTCTGCAAGTTCATTCGAATCGTCAAGGGGAAAAAGCAATCCTGTCTTTTCATGTTGCACTATATCAGGAAGCATTCCTACGTCTGATGCAACACATGGCACACCGAGAGCCATCGCTTCACGCAATGCCCTTGCGGTTCCATCAAAGCCTGGCATCATAAGCGTAAAAATATCTAGGGTTGCCAGTGTATCTACATAATTATCAATGAGGTATCCTGGTAAAATAAAATTTTTCTCTAGTCCCATTTCTTTCATTGGTTTGATAACCGTATCATTCATCTGACCAGAACGACCAATAATAATAAATTTCGTTTCCGGGATTTCATCAACAACTTTTCTTGCAGCATTAATAAAAACATCCATACGACGATACTTCTGATATCGGGCAACAATCCCGATTAGAGGAGCAAATTCTGGAATATTAAATTTTTCTCGTTGATTTGTATAGGTAATATTTAAATTAAACTTTGTCAAATCCAGTGGCATAGGACAGATACCTATCGTTTGGGGGGGAATAGAAAAATTCTTTATATACTGTTTTTTAAACGTTTCAGAAAACAGCAATATCCCTTGTTTTTTCTTTGTTTCTTTTAATAAAACTTTATTCCAAAACTTATCCTTCAAAACCTTTCTTTTATGAATACTTTTCACAAAGATCGTTTTTCTTTCGGATATAATTTTAGCAAGATAAACTCCGAGCCCATGATCATGGCTTAAATGTGTATGAACTACATCTATTTTTTCTTTCTTTATGAATTTAGGCAGAGCAAATATATCATGAACGGTATCTCTGAAGCCAAGATAACGATTCAAAGCAAATTGTGTAGTAAAGTTAATTCCATATTCTGCCGCCTTTATCTCAATAGTTTCTTCCTGGTTTTTATGTCTTTGTGGCGTAGCACGACACGCAAAAATCACTTCATGTCCAAGATCTTCCAACGATTGACACATCTGAATAACGACTTCCGCTGGTCCAGTCCATTTCCAATCACTATATAAATGTAATATTTTCATTTTTCCCCATTAATTTATATTATAATCCCCCATACCTTCATAAAGGGGATTCTATATGCCGCACATTATCATTTTTGCAAAAGTGGGTTTCCTGATTGACTGAGACCAAAAATGGCAACAGCCACTAAAAGTGGTTCAGTCTATCTATAAGTGGCTTTGTTCTTTTCCTGTCAATCATATTTATTCTTGCATATCTAAACTTGAGTTTTAAATATGCAAAGGTATTCTTTTTTTTCAAGTTCTTTTGTGATTAACCTTATTGTGTTTTTAGGGGGCTTCGCCAGAACTTGTGGGTCAATTACTGTTTAATCAAGCTCGTTTCCTTTTGGTTTCAAGACAGGAAGCTTAAGGCATCCTGTAAATAAAACAGAATTATTATTGGAAAAACATCGCTTATTCAGACATCATATACTATTTTTTTCGATAGAATCATTGTGTCTGTGATTCCCGCTCTGCGCGCTAAGAAAGACTTGCATTTGCAAATATCATTAGGGGACTACTTTCCTGTTACTTAATCATTGTTTTTTTATAACCCTGGTATTGCAGATTCGGTCATGGAGAGTTCTTTTTTTATCATCAAATACCGCAATCAAATAACCTATCCCCAGAGTAAGTATTCCACTGACATAGTTTTTTAGAAGAAATCTTCCTATAGCTTTCTCTTTGGAAATTCCCTCCGAACCATCGGTATTTATAATTATCAGACCGGAAGCCATTTTGCCGAGAGTTGCACCTTTGTTAACAACGAACCACACAGAATAAGTTATTGCAATAAGAAAAGATATAAACATGTTTAAACCTTGAAAAGTCAGGATTCCTGAAGAAAATGGTCCATTGCCAGAAGTTGGTGACATAGTAAATTGTCCAAAAATAATAAATGCTAGCAACAAAGTCAGGGGAATATTTGCAAGTTGCAAAATAATCCCATCTAAAAATAAAGCACCACATCTTTGCCATAATCCGCCATATTTATGGAATAAATCCGCAGTCTTTCCCTCTTCAAATTTTTGCAATAACATGGGCTTGCATTTTTCACAAATTTGAATGCCTCCAATCTCAATAAGTTCATCAGATAAAAATTTCTTCCTACATTGCTCACATTCAACAACAGTAAGTTCTTCTCCTCCATCAAAAGAAGAAGCCAATTCTGTCTCTATTGTCAATGACCATCCTTCCGAGTTATCCGGACGAACAAGCATTTTTTTCTTTATCTGTCCATCTTCAATCATATCTCTAATCTGACGTTCCGCATAAGGTCCACGAGGAACATCATTAGACATGTAATACCATTTTCTTCCATTATTTTCCATAAGAAATATCTCCTATAAGATTGACATTATTATTTTTAAATAAAAAATCTATGTGCTTTACTCTAATATTTTTTTTACTTTTTGATAAGAGAAATATGTTGTTTTTGAGTGAATTCTTATCGTCCACATAATTCTTTGAAATTACAGTATTTGCATAATCTGTCATTTTCGCAACACGGAAAGTTTTCTTCAGAAGCCATATTCCCTTCGACATTGTCCAGCAAGGTACACATCTCAGCACTGCTTGAAAGAATCTTTTCTTTTGCTCCTATAATATCACTGTCAGAAAAAGAAAAAGTTTTTAAAGATGCATTATTGTTAAGATAGACCCCGTGTAATTTTATTTTAGATAATTGTACACCCCACTTTTCCATGGAATAGAGAGCGTAACAAGCTAGCTGAACCTTAAGTTCTTCAGTGTTTTCTCTGCCCGTCTTCCAGTCAATAATTTGTAGTGTACCACTGTCATCTATATAGGAAAAATCTATTGCAGCCCATATTTTGAGTTCATTCAACATGAAAAATGACAGTTGGTCTATCGGTTTCCAAGCAGTATATGGAGCCAGCAACATTTGTTTTAGAATTGCGGATTGCGCAAATGCTGTGAGTGCATTATAGACTCGTTCTCTTATCTCATCTGTTGTTTCCGGTAACAGTGATTTTCCATTGCCGTAATACAATTCAAAAAGATTTATTTTTTTTGCATTTTGCTGCCATTCTTTGTTTACAGATTCGATCCAACCTCGACGTAGTTTTGTTCTTGCATATCCCTGTAATTCGCCGGCTGTTGGTGTTTTTCCAGTTTGAGCATAGCGATTAAGTGCCTCTGCAATTACTTCATGCACAATACTTCCCGCCCACATTTTTAAGGACGTCATCTTTTTCAACATATATATTTTTTGGGTCTTCCAGGGAGCAGATTTATCCCAACCATCCCATGAACCATAGTAATTGTAGTAGTATGCTTTTAAACATCTGCGAAATAATCTGTCCCTCGAAACTGACCAACTAAAAACATTTTCAAGTTTTCCCATAAAAATCCTTTGTTTATTTGTTTATATGTGCTTAATTATTTCATAAATTTTTTAATATGCAAATGAAATCTATAAATATCATTTTTTTTAATTATTAACTCAACATAGGATAACATAATGCAAGTACACGGACTAAAAAAAATTAAAGAAATTCTACCCCAAAGATATCCATTTTTAATGATAGATCGCTTTACCGTCTCATCCGATAAAAAAACTATAAAAGCAATAAAAAATGTATCTTTTAATGAAGAGTTTTTTCAGGGACATTTTCCTGGGGCTCCAATTATGCCGGGCGTTTTACAATTGGAGGCGATGACGCAGGTCGCGAGCGTTATGATAAAAAAGATATTGGGTGTCCGCAGTGCAATCCCCGTATTAAAGTCAGCTAAAAAAATAAAGTTCCGGAATCCGGTTGTCCCGGGCGATCAATTAGCGATAGAAGCAGAATGTATTTCCTTTGATGAAGGAGAACTAATTGTAAAAGCCAAGACACTTGTTGACAATAAAGTAACATGTCAGGGAGAGATCTCTGTGGGCTTTGTCATGAATACAGTAGCAACCGGAACTCCTGAAAAATTAAGCCCACCATTATTTAATAACTTTAACACCAACGCCCAACCTCTAAATGTGCAAGATATAATGAAAAGTATCCCACATAGATATCCGTTTATGTTGATAGATAGAATCTTATTTACTGATGAGAAAGAAAAACGTATGGTAGGATTAAAAAATATTACTGCAAATGAACCATGTTTCAATGGTTACTTCCCATCAATAAATATTTTGCCCAATTGTCTGCAGATGGAAATTGCAGCACAGCTGGGGTGTGCATACAACCTCTCTCAACCAGAAAATGCGGGAAAAATTGCATATTTTATGTCAATAGATAAAGCGAAGTTTTATGCTCCGGTACTTCCTGGAGATCAGCTTGTAATTGATATTAATTTATCTGGTGGTCGTGGTCGTTTTGGCAAGGCTGATGCCAAATTATATGTAGGTAACAATATTGTGTCAGAAGGGGTCCTCAAATTTGTTTTAGTTGAAAAGGAATAAAAAATAATGAGTAATAATAAAATTCATGCAACTGCAGTAATTGCGGACTCCGCAAAACTGGGAACAGACTGTGTCATTGGACCGTATTGTGTAATTGGTCCTGACAATATACTTGGAGATGGAGTTAATCTTCATTCGCATGTTGTGATAGGAGCAAATACAACAATTGGCAATAACTGTGAAATATACCAATTTGCTTCCATTGGAGAAAAGACTCAGGATCTTAAATATAAAGGAGAGCCTACTTATACTGAGATTGGAGATAATAACACAATCAGAGAGTACGTAACAATTCACCGTGGAACCGGTCCTGGAGAGAAAACAATTATTGGTAGTAGCTGTACCATTCTTGCCTATTGTCATATTGCTCACAACTGTATTCTTGGAGATAAAATCATAATGAGCAACGGAGCAACATTAGCTGGTCATGTAGAAGTAGGTGATGCAGCTATTGTAGGAGGACTTACCGGTATCCATCAGTTTGTGAAAATTGGAACAATGGCAATGGTTGGAGGGGCATCTAAGCTTGTTCAGGATGTACTGCCATTTTCTATTGCTGACGGAGCTCCGGCGGTCACACGCATAATAAATAAGATTGGATTGCAAAGAAACAATAAAGATAAGGATACAATAAAAACCATTCACAGGGCATTTAAGATTATCTTCAAAAAAGATTTAAAACTTGAAGATGCAGTAAAAAGACTTGAAGAAGAATTTTCTGAATCACAGGAAGTCGCTCAAATATTGGAATTTATTGCAAAAAGTAACCGAGGGTTGGCAAGATAGAGAGCTTATGAAACAAAAGGTAGATATAGTTATTATAGGAGGGGGACCGGCGGGTGCTGTGGCAGGAATTACGGCTGCACAAGCGGGCTATTCGACACTTATTGTGGATAAAAAGACATTTCCTAGAGAAAAAATCTGCGGAGATGGCTTGGCTGCAGACAGTATTCGTATTCTCAAAGAACTTAATCTCTGGGATCAAATATCTAAAAAAGGCTTTCTTTCGAAAAGTCTGCGATTTAATATTGATAAAGATTTATTTTTCTCTCTTGATACTAGCGTAGTTACTTACAAAAGAGAAAGACTTGACGATTTGTTATTTAATCATGCCCTGGATTCTGGTTGTGAATATTTAAATGCTTTTTTTACAGGGAATCTCAAGGAAAACAAATCAGAAATTCTCCTTACCCTTGCTGCAGAGAAGAAAACTCTGGAAATTTGTTGCAAAATCGTTATTTTTGCAACGGGCTGTCAGGGATTTTCTTTTCTAAATAAAGCCTATAATAATAAGCTAAAACAACCTGATTTATTTGCAGTGCGCGGTTACTATAAAGCTGACTGGAATCTAAAGAATCCTGAATTTTTCTTTGATAAAAAAAATCCCTCCGCTTATTCCTGGATATTTCCTATGGGAAATGATTTATTTAATATAGGATGTGGAGAAAAATATCCCGTGCCTGGAAATCTAAAATCTTCTCTTCAATTATTTGTAAAAAACTATGCTACTACAAACTCTATGCTAGATGGCAAATGGGTTTCAAGCATTTCAGGGACAGCTCTGCGCACAGGACTTTCCAATTTGTGTTACGCCTCTGTTGGACGAAAACTCCTTGCCGGTGCCGCATTGGGAGCGACCTTTCCTTTTTCAGGAGAAGGTATAGGCAAAGCAATGGAAACAGGAAAACTTGCTGCGGAGTCCGCAATATCTATGATAAAAAAACCAAAAATACCTAAAAATTACCAAAAAGTCTTAAAAAAACAGGTTTTGCCCGCCTATAAACCATATAAACTCGCATCTTTACTACTTACACGCTCTCCTTCAAGAGAAATCCTATTCTCCGCAATCTCAAAAAAACCTCAACTTAGAAAAAAAATATCCGCAATCCTTAACGAAGAAAAAGGTAGCGAAAAAGTATTATCTATCAAAAGGATTTTGCAATTTATATCACTGTATTTTAATTGAAAATAAAGCGAGAAGATGCATAACAAGAATAAAAAGTTGATTCTTCTCGCCCTGTGCGGAAAAAGCCCTGCCGTTATCCAGAACTCATCGGTTTGAGGCTGACGAACATGCAAGTAAGATTCCCTTTTTTACTAAAGAAAGGGAAAGTACTTGCTCGGTAATTCAAATTCCT
>JAYEIY010000169.1:0-2053 GCA_034660375.1 Verrucomicrobiota bacterium | reverse complement strand
GTTTATTGAAACCATAAAAGTAAAAAAAACGGAAAAATCTACAAAACCTATCTTGTCCGAGAAACATATAAAGATGATGGAAAAGTAAAGTATTGTACAATCTGTAATGTCTCAAAACTCCCCATGAAATATATTGTAGAATTGAAAATTTTTTAAAAGGGGCACACGCAGTATTTGATGACGAAAAAAATTGAGACTCTGTTTTACATCAATTTAAAGCGGGGCAAATCTTGAATATCTACTAGTCCGGCTACACAGCCGTTCTTATCTATTACGGGAATATCATCAATGTGAATTTTTTCGAGTAGATTCATAAGTGTTACTGCCATAGCATCTTCTTCTACCGCTATCGGATCAGCAGTCATAACAGTTTTTACAAGTTTAGTCAAAAGTCCATCCATGCCTTCTTGTGCCTGTCTGCGAAAGTCTCCGTCTGTGAATATGCCCAGTAACATAGAATTGTCATTTTCTATAATTGCAGAACCACAGCGTTTGCTAGACATTTCCATTAGACAATCGCCAACAGTAGAATCTACATGTACAATGGCACTCTCTTTTTTTGATCGCATAATATCCTTTATTCTGAGGGTTACACTTTTTCCTATCGCGCCTCCAGGATGAAATTTTCCATAATCTTCCTTTGAAAAATTTTGTTGTTTTAAAAGAGTTATTGCTAGGGCATCTCCAAGAGCAAGTAATGCTGTTGTAGTAGCAGTTGGTGCCAGGTTAAACGGACATGCTTCTTTTTCAACTCTCATAGGAAGTATTATATCCGCAAAATCTGCCAGGCGTGAATTAATATCTCCAGTAATGGCTATTATTCTAACTCCAAAACGCTTGATTGCAGGGATAACAGTCAAAAGTTCTTCTGTTTCTCCGCTATAACTCAAGGCTATAATAATGTCGTTTTCTGCTAGCATCCCCAAGTCTCCATGCATTGCCTCAACAGGGTTAAGAAATGCTGAGCGTGAACCTGTACTTGAGAGTGTTGCAGAGAGTTTATATCCAATATGTCCACTTTTTCCTATTCCTGTAAGAACAATTTTTCCTCGATTTGCAAGAGTTTCCAAACAGGCGTCTACAGTCTTATTGAACTCTTCTCCAAGCTTGTCTCTAACATCCTTTAGACCTTCTATTTCAATATCAATTACTTCTTTCGCATTTTTTAAATAATTAGACATTTATGATTTAATGATTTTATGATTTAATGATTTAATGATTTAATGATTTAATGATTTAATGATTTAATGATTCCTCAATTTCTCAATTCCCTGATAACAATGATTTATAGAGTTTTTTAGTTTGTTCAGCTATACTATGCCAGCTGAACATCTCTTTAGCACGAATCCTTCCATTTGTAGCCATACGTTTTCTTAAAGTCGGATTTTTAATCAGTTGATTGATGGCATTTGCTAAATCAAGAGAATATTTTTCAGGATTCAATGGTTCAAAAGGAGATTTATTCTGTTGTTCTACTGGGACAAGGATCCCGGTCTCTCCATCTACAACAACTTCTTTAATGCCACCTACTGCAGAAGCAACAATAGCTGTCTCACAGGCCATTGCCTCCAGATTTATGATTCCAAATGGTTCGTATATAGAGGGACAGCAGAATATGTCTGCGTGGGAATAAAATTCAATAATGGCTTCTTTACTCAGCATCTTGTCTACCCAAAAAACTCCTTCGCGTTCTTTTTTTATAGAATTAACAGCTTTTTGCATTTCTATCTCTATTTCTTCTGTGTCAGGAGCTCCGGCACATAAAATAACCTGGTATTCAGTGGAGATATTTTTTATTGCGTTGACCAGATGGATTATTCCTTTCTGTCTTGTTATTCTCCCCACAAAGAGTACGTATGGTTTTTCGGCATCAATCCCTTCTGATTCAAGAAACTCTGTGCTTTTCTTTTTACTATATTCCTCTGTGTCAATACCATTATAGATATCAACAATTTTATTTTCGTCTACATCAAAATGATTGAGAACATCCTGGTGAGTTTCCTTTGAGACTGCAATTATCGCATCGGCCATTTCTATTGCAGATTTTTCTATC
>JAYEIY010000168.1:0-10341 GCA_034660375.1 Verrucomicrobiota bacterium | reverse complement strand
CCCCTCCAGGGAATATTCTTTTCTTATTCATATCCCACCGCGATGCGGTGGGCTACGGTGAATATCCCCGGTGGGGATAAAACGGATATTCTTTTTTAAGAATTGACCTTAGATGAGGTGGAATAATATCCTGGATAAAAAAAAGGGAATCTGAGTTGCTTGATAACTCGGAGTTCTGTTTTACAATAAAGGCTTTCGTTCAACAGCATTTTTCCACTCAATTAAAAAATTTATGATTCTCCGCTTCATGCTTATACGTGAGTTTAATTTTTTATTTTTACAATTATTCCTATGAATAAATGCCAAAAGAAGTAATTATTCCTATGAAAAAGTGTCAAAAAGGGCAATTATTCCTATGAAAAAATGCAATTTTTCTTTTAAAAAGTTCCATTCTCAAAGTTATATTATAAATTCATGAAAGTTATCACGGTTTATTACTTTGAATTCATGATTTGAGTAAGCCCTTGAAAAGGTTTTTGATCCGTTAGCAGTAATATTTGTGTTTTTTATGGCAAGATTTTTTTAAGTATCAAATTATCTTTTTATATATCAAGGAAATAAAAGTTTTTTTTAAATCCAGCTTTTACTCTTTCTTTCGACATAATCATCATCTGCAGAAAAATGAATCCTAGAATGGTCTTTGCGAATGCAAGGATTTCCAAGCTCAAAGAGCGAGAATCATTTTTTTTAATTCTTTTGATTTAAAGTAGTTAATTATTCCCGCTCTGTGCGCTAAGAAATACTTGCATTCGCAAATACCGTTCGGGGGCTCACTTTCCTGCCACTTAATTATTCTGTCAATTTATTGTTCTGTCAATTTATTGTTCTGTCAATTTATTGTTCTGTTTTATCCAGCTTGGGGTACATATAATATATTTGCGAAAACCGCAGATTTAAATTCAACTTGCAATATATGCAAAAAAAGGTTTATCTACCATGAAGAACATGAAGTTCATGAAGAAATACAGATTTTGCATGTTATTCTCACTACTTTGAACTTATGAAATTTTGTAACTAATTTGCCATGTAGAGTGGTAGAAGCTCTCTTTTTGAATTATCCATTTCTACCCTTCATGGTTCTTCATGCTCTTCATGGTAAAGTTTTTATTGGTCGAATTTCCGTGATGAATGCTATTTTCACCATGAAGGACATGAAGTTCATGAAGGAATGCAGGTTTTTAATTTTTAGAGCAAGTCTTTTTTATATTCAATTTTTCATAACAACTATTAACAAAAATTGAGAATTTCTTTAATAATGATTTCTGCAGAGTTACCTGTTCCATATTCGGGAATAGCCTTACCTACAGATGAATTTTTAACGGCATTGATTATTTCTTTAGTAACAGGAGCGGTAAGTTTGTTCCAGCCTGCTTCTATTGTTTCCAGCCACTCAGTTTCCTTTCTAACTGTAACGCAAGGCCTTTTATGAAAGTAAGCTTCTTTTTGTATACCCCCCGAATCGGTTATTATAGTAGCGGCATTTTTCATAAGTTTATTCATCTCCACAAATGAAACAGGCTCAATTATTTTTAATTTTTCTGCAAGATTATCTAAATCAAACATTTTAAGCATTTTCTTTGTTCGCGGATGTAAGGGTAAAACAATCTTTTTTCTCTCAGCAAGTTTATTTAAAGTTAAAAAGATATTTTCAAGATTATTTTTTATATCTGTATTATATGGTCTATGGATTGTAACAAGATAATAATCTTTGGAGTTTAATGATAGTTTTTTTAAAATATCGGACTTTTCTGCAAGTTCATCAACCATAATTTTGGCATCATACATAATATCTCCGGTATGATAAACACCACGTTCTATTCCTTCAGCTTTTAAGTTTTCAATAGATTTCAGTGTCGGACAAAAAAGCAGAGATGATAGATGATCCGTTAACACTCGATTAATTTCTTCAGGCATTTTTCTGTTAAATGATCTTAAACCTGCTTCAATATGAGCTATTGGAATGTGCAGTTTAGATGCTGTTAGTGCAGTTGCTAAAGTAGAATCAGTATCACCATAGACAACAAGAAGATCAAATTTGAAATCTAAAAGAACTTTTTCCAACTCTATAATCATTTTTCCAGTATTTTCAGCATGACTCCCTCCACCTATATGCAAATTTACAGAAGGCTTTGGAATCCCCAGTTCCTCAAAAAAAACAGAACTCATATTTTGGTCATAATGCTGCCCCGTATGAATAACCGTTTCATTTATTGTATCTTTGTTTAGGGTATTATGTTTACGCAGTGCTTTACTTAACGCAGCTGCTTTTACAAATTGCGGACGCGCGCCAACAATAGTTAAAATATTTAAAGACATTTTATTCCTTTTATTACCTGAATATTAATTTTTATTTTTCTCCTTTAAAAAGACATCATGTACAAAAAGTTTGTAAGGATAATTTTTTTTTTCTCGCATTTTTATTTCCTCAATTTCTGGAGGTTCAAGGACATAATCTGGATGCATTCTTTCTTTTATTACTCCGGCACTATAAGCAATATCGGTTGAGAATTTGAGGGATTTTAATTTTAATAAACTTGAAAAGAGGCGGAGAAAACGTCTGAGAATTCGGTAAAATAAAGACCTTTTTTTCTTAAAAATATCTTTTTTGCAACCATCTGTAAGTTCCAGTATTTTTTCTGGATAATATTTGCCTGCAAATCCTGATCCTCTCCCATTTCTGTAATACATTATGAGAAGTTTAACAAAGGAATCTGGAATGAGATGATATACCCAGGTGTCGGCTATTACAGTTACACGTTTGCCGGCATCACGTACTTTTTGCCTTAAAACCGGATCAAGTCCACGGATAAGCTCCTCATCTTCTCCGTCTATTGCTCTAAAAAGCTTAGTCGGCATTACAAGACATGGATGTTGAACAATATCAGAATCAATATTTTTGTATTGTACAGGGAAAAATCTTCGCGGAATCTCTTTTATTGCCTTTTTTTGAAAATTACTTGCATGTTCAGGTATCGGACAGGCAGCTCCTCCCATTCCAATCGAAACATCTGCTTCCATTGCTTTTATTAATTTTTCATAAAGTTTTGGATCGTCTATTTCAGTGTCATCATCAACTGTTCCAATGTACTTTGTTAAAACTTGTTGTACCCCATAATTAATTGCTCGTCCCTGACGTTTATCCCCCACAACAAGGTGTACAGCCTCTGGTCTATATGTCTGTTTTGCAAGAGCATCAAGAATATTTTCAAGATAGGGATTTCCTTCCATTGTTCTAACGGGAATTACGATGCTGTATTTTTCTAATGACATTTTAAATCTCTTTTTAGTGATACTATTTTCTATCTAATCTATTGCAGAAAACAAAACTACAAGTAAAATACTTATTATTAGTAATTCTAGCATAGATTTTTAACAATTCAAGATAAATAAAAAATGTTTCTATTCCGCAAAAAAAAGGCAAAACATATCATTTTAGGAGAAAAAGGGGAGAAGATTGCTGTAAAACTTCTTAAAAAACTCGGATTTAAGATTTTATGCAAAAACTATAAGGCAGGGAAAAAAGAAATTGATATAATTGCTCTGGACGGTCTAGTGCTTTGTTTTGTAGAAGTAAAAACAAGAGAAGAAAATCCATTTTCCCGTCCAGCTGATGCAATTGGTGATGATAAACGTAATAATCTGAATATTGCCGCAAAACATTATCTCTATAAAATAGACAAACCCACTGTTCGTTATCGATTCGATGCAATAGAGGTTATTTGTGAAAAATCAAAGTTAAAAGAACTCAAATACTATCCTAACGCATTTATGCCTCGGAGTTATTGAATTATCCATAGAGGCACAAATGTCTATGCTTCTTGAAAACCTTCTCGTGAAAGCTCTAATGATTCAGATAGTTAGAATCCATTTTTTGAAAAATGGATCAGTAAATTTATAGTTGCCATTTCTAAAAACTAATCTTAATTTCTCCAATTTTTTTATTCCTCTTGTAACAGATGAGGGTTGTTTTATACCTGTATAGTTAAGAAAATCTATTGAATTCACATGTTGTCCATCAAAATATGCAAGACCTTTAAGGATTTTTATTTGATGGGGCGTCAACATATTGATATAATTCTGCCATGTTTTTAGAAACTCTCGACTAATATCTTTTATTGCGAGCTGAATATGCGTTTCTGTTATCGTATCGTTATTATTTGAATTATTCCAAAGAGCCTTACATAGTTGCTGAATGTCTCCCGGTATACCATCTGTCAAATCCTCAATTTTACGAAAAAGATCCCTTTCTATTCTTCTATTTGAAATAGCAAATTTTTCTTCTATAAATTTAAAAAAGAGACTTTCAGGAATTTCTTCTACCGTAAGCGTCATGGCAGATTTAAAGAAAGGGCTTTCTGGATTATGAAATATTTCATCCATATCATTGCGGATACTTCCTGCAAAAATATAAGGAATATCGGTCTGAAATTGAATTCGACTCCTTAAAGCAGCAAGAACAATAGAGCTGTTTTTCATTTTTAGTATATTCTGAAATTCATCAAAGACGACTATTAGTTTGTGCCGATTAGCGACAGTGCCGATTAACTCAATAGCCTCCTCAATTGATTCTACATTATTTTTATTGTCGTCTAAAGCTTTAAAAGATATTGTCGGAGTATTATTAATGTAATCATAAGAAACAGTAGGACGCAGACTTTTCAATCCCTTGGTAATCATCTGCATAAAAGACTTATTCTTTTCTTCTATATCCATCAATGCATAGAGCAGTTTACGATAAAAGGTTTCTATCTCTATAATTTCATTAAAATCAATATAAATCATTGAATATTTATTTCTGAGTTTTTGGCAAGTTTCGTAAACAAGAGATGTTTTTCCTGTTCTTCGCTCACCATGTACCAGTACATTCTGCCCTGAAATAATCAGACCTTTGAGTTTTTTGTTCAATTTGGGTCGCGGACAAAAGTTTCTGCCTGATACGGCTGCACCATAAACAAATGGATTCATAGTTTTATTCTCCAACTGTAATTATACTCTCTTCTGCATAACGCACTTTAGCATAACGCACTTGTGCGTAACTTACAAGGGGCAACGCTCTAAAATGATAAAAAAATGGTTCTGGGTTAGGTAGAAATAAAACTCACATTTAACTTTTCAATTGGAGTGTTTTTCTTGTGCTTCAAGTATTTCATAGGGGACTTCTTTAACTATGGAGCGGATCAGTCTGAATCCAAGTAGATTGCCGTGTGATGTGGCGGTAAGGCGACAACGATTTGCAGAGCGACATTCGTCCAGGGGAGAATACCAGTTTCCTCCACGGATGCAACGCTTATTCCCGTCCACCTGCAAACCACTAAGGTAATCGGTGTATATCTCCAGACACCATTCCCATACATTGCCATGCATATTAAACAGTCCCCATGCGTTAGGGATTTTCTGTCCAACAACACTGGTTCTTCTGCTTTCGCTGTCTAAATATTCCATAAAATCACCTGCTTTTATTGTTGAATCTCCAAAGTAAAAAGCGGTTGAAGTACCTGCACGACATGCATATTCCCACTCTTCTTCTGTAGGCAACCTATAACGTCCTTTGGGAACTCCTTCTCTTTTGCAGAGTTTTTTAATAAAGCGCTGACAATCATACCAAGTCATTTCTTCTGCTGGAGTATTTATTCCTTTGAATGAATTTTTATTTATTTTCATAAGTTGTTTCCATTCTTTTATAGTTACTTCATGCTTAGTAATATAAAATGGATTTTTTATAGTAACTTTGTGAGGGGTTTCACATATACCGCGTCCTTTTTCTGTTTCTGGACTGCCCATTAAAAATGTCCCGGGAGGGATAAGGCGAAATATCATGCCTAAACTATTTTTAATTTCCAAAGGAAACTTTTTTTCATTGACCCATTCTTTTTGTTTTTCCATTGCTTTTGGACTTCCTGGCGCAAGCCTGTCGGTTTTTGCATAATAAGAGTGTTTAACTTCTTCTAGTCCCTTGAATTGAGTAACTATATCTTCCCCATGATAAATAGCTTGCTCATTATAGAAAATAGATGTATCAAATTCCTTTTTATCATTTGTTTTTAGAAGAGTAAGATCTTTCTTTATAAATACATGTTCAATCAAAGCCAATACTACAATAATCTCGATAACCCAGATCATATAACGTAATTTTGAATGTTTTTTCTTTTTAGTCATGATTTTTATTGTTTTTTATAGCTCAACCAGACTCCAAAACACAGGAAAAAGAGAATTGGAGTACTTATTGCAAGTAGTGGGGGCATGGTATTTTGTTTTCCTAGGAGTGTAAAAAATTGCAGGAGGGTGTAGTAAATAAGCATAAATGCAATTGCCAATCCAAGGTTAACTGCAATTCCCTGGCGTTTGGAGGACATAGAGAAAGGAATTGCCATCAAAACCATAATAAGACAGGAAAATGGGAAGAGGATTCTATAATAAATAGTTGTTTTTATTCTTTGTTTGGTTGAAATGGCAAGATTAGGCTGATTTTTTAATAATTTATACAGTTCTCTTGAGGAGAGTTCGTAAAGAGGTCTTAAACTATTATATATTTCGTTAGGGTTTTCAGAAAAATCATTTTTTACATATTTCTTTAATCGTTTTGGAGGTTTTGCAAGTAACATCCCACTTTTATCATATTGGTATATCGAGGTTTCCATAAAAATCCATTTTCTATCTTCTGTATATCTACTGGTTTTTGCGCGCAATTCCCAATCAATTGTACCATCCGGTCTGAACTGTTTTATCACTATTTTTTTCTGCGATTGGGGAGTGAAAAATTCAAAATACCAATCGCGCATTTCCGCATTATTTCTGAATGCCAGGCACGATGCGGGTTTCTTGACGTAATTCTTTTCTGTAAGCTGTTCTTCAAGAACCTGTGCTTTACGGTAACTTCCAGGAACCACATACTCAGAAAACCATATAAGAAAAACTATAATAATACCTGTAAAAATCCAGAGATAACGACAGTTTTTGTAAATGGATATCCCTGCCGCCCTAATGGCAGTAATCTCATTGTGTCTCGAAAAATTAGAAAAAGAATACATTATTGACAAAAGTAATGTCATCGGCACAATCACAACAATCCTGAATGGTTGCAGAAGTACAAAATACATCCCCGCATCACGGAACGATGCCTTATGGTCAACAAAATCTTGAAGAATATCAAAAAGATCAACAATAAGAAATAAAATTATAAAACCAAAAAGACAACAACAAAAAGTGAAGAAAAAGTCCTTGAAAATATAACTCGATATAATATGTGATATGTCTTTTCTCTTTGCCATATAATTGGTTAATTGGTTAATTGGTTAACATTAATCATTAATCATTAATCATTAATCATTAATCATTAATCATTAATCATTAATCATTAATCATTAATCATTAATCATTAATCATTAATCATTAATAATTAATTCATCCTCCTGCAACAAACTCTACTAGTTCGAGGCAGTCTCCAGGTTGTAATTTTGTTTGACAATACGCAGTTTCGGGAATAACGCATTCATTTACCTCAACCATAACAGACGCAGACTCCAGATTATATTTATCAAGCAAGCCTGATAGTGAAATCTCAGAATCTACGCTTTTTTCTTTTCCATTTATCTTTATTTGCATTTATTTAATTTATTCATTTAAGATTAATTCCCCAATTCCCCAATTATAGATCTATTCCATCAAAAAGACCACCGAGATTTCCAAGTCCATTTGCGTTCGAGTCTTTGTAATCTCTGGCATTCTTTTTCATATCAGCCTCCTTTTCAAGTGTTTCTTTGAGTGTCAGAGAAATCTTTCCATCTTCTATCTTCTCTACAACAACATTTACCAAAGAACCTATTTTAAAGTTGTCACTCAATGCCCGATATGGGTTGGAAGACGCTTTTTCAAGATTTATTTTACTTATGTGGAGGAGCCCAGATTGTTCAGAATTAACTTTAACAAAAACTCCGAATACTTTTATTCCATCAACAATTCCCGCTATTTCAGCGTCTACACAAACTTCTGCGTTAGGATCAAAACCTTCTGGAAGATCTTCGGCATCACCTTCTACTCCAACAAGCCCTGCCAATCCTTCCATACTCAGAGAAATACGCTTGTCCTCTGTATTTATACTATCTATAAAAAACTCTATCTGTTCGCCTTCCTTTAGGACCTCTTTGGGATGGTTTATACGTCTTCCAGTTCCGAGTTTTGATATATGCACAAGACCTTCGAGACCTTTTTCTAATTCCACAAATGCTCCAAAAGGCATGAGCTTTGTCACTTTTCCAGAATATTTTTTGCCTTCCTGATATCTTTCTTCAAGATAATCCCAAGGACTCGGCATTGTTTCACGCAAACTGAATGAATGTCTGTCTTTTTCCCAGTCGATTTTCAAAACTTTTACCTTGACCTTATCCCCTTCCTTGACTATTTCTGTCGGATCTTCTACGTGCCACCAGGCTAATTCTGAAATTGGAATAAGTCCTTCAAATGCACCACTGACTTCGACAAATGCTCCAAAATCCATTACTTTGGTAATGATACCCGAGGCAAGATCGCCTTCACGAATAAAATCCTTTATTTCTTCAAGTTTTTTCTGTTGTTCTGCTTCAAGCAATTTTCTGCGGGAGACAACCAGATTATTCCCCTTATACTCGCTTATTTTGAAAGTAAATGTTTTTCCAACATAGTTTTCAGGGTCCTGTCTGCGAATATCTATCTGAGAGTAAGGACAAAACCCCTTTTCTCCAGCAACAGTTACTCCATATCCGCCTTTTCTTTCCTCGGTTACTTTTCCCTCAACTGGAATGCCAGCATCATAGGCATTCTGAAGCTCCGCATTAGTAACACTCCCAGTCATCTTTACAGAAAGAATGGTTTCTCCATTTACATAACCTACATAATAAGCCGTAACTTTATCCCCAATAGATAATTTTTCAAAATCTTCTTTCGGAAACTCATCTGCTTTAATTATCCCATCAGAAGTATAATTGATATCAACAAAAACTTCATTGTTAGTTATATCTACAACCTCACCAATAACCTTTTCTCCCGGATCAAATCCTTCTTTAATTGAACTTAAAGTATTGCCCAAATAATCTTCAAATTTTTGCTGTTCACTCATTTTCTATATCTCGTTAGTATTAATTATTATGTCTTTCAATATGTTTACTGAAAAAGCATGCCTGTAAGGAAAGAAAACTCTTAAAGAGATAACTTAATATCTTTTTCCTTTCTTCGTAGTCAAAATAGAGAAAAAAAGTATATATGTTGATTTTTGTCGTAAAATACTCCTTAATAATTCAAAAAATGGCGTAATATCTGAAGTGAGATTTAAAATATTACGCCAAAGAAAGGATTTAACTATGAAAAACCGAATTTTAAAATATTATATAGAAACAAAATCCAAGTCGAAGTTTGGAAGAATTATTGCTTTGACCGGAGCAAGACAAACAGGGTAAACAAAATGCTAAAGAAGTCTATTCCTTAAAAAAGATTGAATATCTCTGCGACCATCAAGTATGCAGTAAATGTAAACTTTATGTGATTGGATTTTATAAAATTATGCGATAGGGCTTAAAATGGACTTCACGAAAATTACTAATATTGATTCTTTCCAGCTCGTGGGGGATATGTCCTCTCTCTGGAAATTGGCTAAGAGAATTAACAGTGTTTTCAATACACTCTATAAGGCTGTCCGCATTTTCTATAGAGTCGTATTGGGCAACATAAGACCATATTTCAAGAAGGTCATCCTCTGCACCTTTTGTTATTAAAACTTTGCACTCATTATTGCCATTCTTCTTTTAGTTTTGATATTTCTTTTCTAAGATTTTTAAAAGTAGATGTTGATGATTTTATACGACCTTTTTCGACATCCTTATTTCCAAGTGCTAAAATCTTTAGTAAAGCAAGTGAATTCTGGAAATCTTCATATTCTGATATAGATTGCAAAACCACTTTAGCTTCTCCATTTTGGGTTATTATGACATTTGTTCTGGTTTTAACAACAGTCTTGATAACTTCGGAGGCATGGCTCTTAACATAACTAATAGGCTGTTAAATTACAACTGCAAGTATTCTTTGCTTAAAAAACTACCAAAATGGTTAACAATAATCTATGCCTTATTTTAGTCAAGTTAAAAAGAGAAAAAATTAACAGTCCTGAAGAATTACAGAACTCATCGGTTTGAGGTTGACGAACACGCAACTAAGATTCCCTTTTTTACTAAAGAAAGGGAGAGTAGTTGCTCGGTAATTCAAATTCCTTGCTCAAAACAAAACATACTCGTAATTTAACTTCCCTATCGTCGATAAAACGGATATTCTTGTTTAAAAATTGACCTTAGTTGAGGTGGAATAATTTTTAATTTT
>JAYEIY010000167.1:0-10410 GCA_034660375.1 Verrucomicrobiota bacterium | reverse complement strand
ATTAAGAGAGATAAATCAATACTCTAAAAAGTCTTGCTATAAAAAATACGAATATTACTGCTAACGGATTAAAGAATTCTTCTATAAGCCATCGGAATTTATAAAGGTCGCATATACTTGATGGAGCCCAGTCAAAATTATTTGTGATAAAGCACATAATTCTTTTCTTATTGTCCACAATAACCTCAGTACAAACAAGCCGTAATGTTTCAGAATATTTCTTTTGTGAGCTTGGTTTTGTAAGTTTTATAGTCCAATCAGCAAGAATATTACCCTTAGGTTGCGTATGCTGTCCCATAAATTAAAATTGCATATTTTCTTTGGGACGCATTACAAAACAAACACCCCATTTATGCAAATCGAAAAGTGGCGGGAAGTCATAATACGCTTTATCAAACACTACAATTTCACCATCTTTAAGTTTACTGCATACTTCACTGGCTTTTTTGCTACCACTTTGCTTTGCAGGTTCAAAAACGACAAAGTCGGGTAAAAATGTTTGCAAATTCAAGCTTAAGTGCATCTTTGTGGCTACTTTTTGGCGTCTATGCTTTGCCCAGTTCATACTGTTTGCAAAAAGCTGTATGGTAGTGGAATCGACTACATATATTATTTTCCTAAATTTATGCGCCAAACCTTTAAGCCCATGGTTGTATCCGATTTTTTGCCATTTTTGTTTTATATCGCTAAAGACTTCCCAGAAGAGTTCTTTTGCCATTTCACTGCTACGGATTTTATTTGCATGGGAGAAAGTATTACGCTTGGGAAGAGTTGCACCTCTGACATCTTTCAGAGTATCTTCATGGTTTTGTAAACAATCACAAACATCATTCAAACTGATAGAGTGTGAGAATTGTGCAAAAAGATGCGCCACAACATGACTCCAAGGAGAAAAAGTCCGAGATTGTTTATCTATGCCATGCTTACGAGCAAGCTTTGACACTAAATGTCCTGGAATAAATTTGCAAATTTGACGAAATACTGTTAGCTTAGATTTGAATGGTTGCATAACTATTCTCCTTTTTTAAATTTTAAGAAAAATAGTTCGTAACCATCCGTTTTTTCAAGTTTTAAATATTCTTATGGGACGCTAATGATTTATTTTGAAAAATTAAAAATATAAAAACGTAATTTAATATTGAAATAAAATGGTAGAACCATATTATATGTGTAGTGCAAAAAAAAATTACATGAAAAAGGAACTTAAAATGCAAATTGAAATCAAAATAAAACCACGGGATAATGAAATTATTTCACATGATTATCTTTATTCTATGTCAACTATGCTCAAAAATGTATTATCACAAATCGCACCTGAATTTTCAACCGAACTGCATGCAGGGATACATCAGAACAAAATAAAACTTTTTACATTCTCTCCGCTCAATAGTTTTCCAGGACCGAAGTCAGTGCAGATTGAAGGTGAAAAACGTAAACAAATGCTTTTAGGTCAGCGCATCTGGTTTCGTATTGCCAGTCCATGGCCCGAATTATTAAATGCACTTGGTCAAGCTCTGTTGACTAACAACAAAATTCGTATTATGTCAAAAAAATTTAAAGTTGAAGCAATAAACATGATTGCTCCTCCTGAAATGAAAGAAACAATGGTCTGGCGGCCATTCGGACAATCTGCATCCATCTGTACCCCATGGAGTTCACGTACCGAAAATAAAAAATCTTTTGTCTATCCAGATAAAAGCATCAATAACTCACCCGAATGTGCCTCAATACTAAAACAAAATCTAATACATAAATTTCAAAGACTTCAGGAAATCCGCAAAGATATTGCCACTGCATGGATAAAATCAGCGGAAATAGACAAAATAGATAAAAATACACCTATTGAAATAAGTTTTATCCCCTATTCCAAAGATCGTCCTTATAAACAAGTAATGCACAAAGGCAAAAACACACCAATACGAACATGGCGATGCCCAGTAAAAATCACTGCCCCAATCCCAATCCAACGCCTCATCTGGGCCACAGGACTCGGTGCAATGAACTCACAAGGCTATGGCCTGGTTCAGGAGGGGAAAAATGCTAATTAAGCATATTGATGAAATTGTTAAAAACGGACAATTTGATATTGATAATGATGGAGATGTTCCTGTATATTTAGTAGAAATAACAGGTTTTATTGAAGAGAAAGGTTTAGTTGAATGGGAAATCGTAGGCGAATGTGATGTACCAAGAAATCAGCTCCACTATGATGATATCACAGATGGTTCTAATACACTAAGTGGAACTTGGAGTTCATTTTATTGCAACAAATATGAGTTTGGAGATAACTCACCTTTTAAAGGTACTGATAGTTTATTTTCTAATGATCGCCCCAATTTTGGTGGTGTCGCAAAGTTGACAAGTTATTTGAGATATTCAGATGCGTTCATTAAGTGGCTTAATTCATTTGATAGTAAAACTGCCATAAAAATTGAAAATGAAATAGAATTCTTTGAAAACAAAAAGAGATATTCAAACTATACTAAGAGAACTTTTAAATCTCCATGGCACAATTTCAACACCCCTGATGGTAGAAGATGGGCATTACCTGTTTTATGTAATCTATCAAATGGTGATCGAATTGTGTTTGGATTACTAAAAACAGATGATGGAGATTGGGATGAGTTAAAACATTTAAATGTAGACATAGATAAATCTTTGGAGCTTATGACTTTTTTGAGAACTCCCTCACGTTTAAAAAATAATAGAGAAAAAACGCTAGACCTTTTTCAAACAGGTTCAGGACTTGGGCGAAATGCCTTTAAAAAGGAATATAAGAAAATTGGGTTAACTAATATAGAAAATTTGCCTGAGTCAGAATTTATTCGCCTAATGGGATGCATTACTACTTCAGATAGAGATGATATTTTGTATGTTTGGGCAAATAAATGTTCTTACAAGGTATATGTTGCTCCAAATCCAGATAAGTCAGAATTAATTTATTTACCTGAAGGAGATGTAAAGTTTAGTTCATTAGTAAAATTTTCAAAAGAGATAAGTCAACGTCGGACAAATTACTTTGAACAAAAGAAGCAGAAAAAAAACAAGTCGGAAGATAATGAAGGCTTAATAAAAGAGAAACTTCCAATAATTCCAACACCAAAATATGCAAATGTTTCAATGTATTTAATTAATAAAGAAGGATCTCAAAAAGAAAAAATTATTATTCAACATATTTTTCCTTCAATTTCTTTAGATTACTTTGCCAGGCTTGATGCTGAACTATTGAGCAACAATACAGAGAATACAATTGTTGGATACATGAAGAAAGCTCTGACTGCTCAGGACAGAGGAACTCCAAGCACCTATATCTACTGGACGAAAGTATTCACTTCAGTATTGCAGAAGAACTATATTTCAGCTTATGAACTGTTCTATAACTTTCAGCGATTCTGTAAAGCGTTCACTGGAAAGGATCTTGTCGAGAATGGGAAGGCTCGTGATTACTTTTTTGTAATTGGTAAACTTAAGCGTTTGCAACACATTGTTGAATTAGCTCAAGAAGGAAAATCAATAGATAAGATAACAGATAAGCTAGATAAAATTGAAAAAAATATAATAACCAGTAAAGGAGTTTTTACTATGACAAAAAAAGAAATGCCAAAGGTCAAAGAGGTAATAGGTGAGGTCTATACTGATCTTCGTGATTATCAACAAGAAAAAATTATTGCATTCATGAAAAAATCTTGGACTGGAGTTCCAAATGAAGACTTTACCCTCTTTATTCGTGGAGGCTTAGTTGGTATTTTATTGAATGAGTTGACTTGGCTTGTCAAAAGTGAAGGAAGAAGCTTCTCTGTCACACAAGGACGCCACCCATCAACATTACGCGGAAAAGATATTCAAAGAGTTTGTGAAAAGGGTATTGGATTGCTTATGGGGGTTGATAAGGCACACCTTTTCAATGGCAAAGCCGCACTTTTCATTCAATCCTGTTTGGAAGAGAGTCGTAAGGATTCTTTTAACTCAGGTTTAATTATGGGATTAGTATTTTACTACAAAACAACAACAGAAGAGGAAACTAAAAATGATTAAAGTTAATAAAATTGACAAGCAAACGGGTAATCTTTACATTCTTTTTGGACACGAAGCAATTCAGGCTCGCCCAAATTTAGATCCTTATACATCTACACTGAGAATGAAAGATGAAACTATGCAAGTGTACACCTCTGATGTTCACATAAAACATCACGCACGCCGTGGGATTAAAGCCTATGCTTTGGAGAATGAATTAGGCTCACCAGCTTCTGCTGTTTTCTATGAGAAAAATGATGATGCAGGAAATGCACGTGACTTTAGCAAAAGAATCGAGTTAATTCGTGCTGAGAATAAAATAGAGAAAAAGCAACAAGATAAAAGAGATGCATTACACCACTGCTTAGATTTACCGCTATTTGGTTACGTGCATGCAGTTAAAAATGAAAACTTTAGTGTGACCAATGCTATAAATACTCTTTTTCGACCAGTGACATTTCATTCTTGTGAAATCATGTCACTCGGTAGAAACAACGCCTTCCCATCATTAAATAGTAAAACTGGCGAAGTAAAAGAAGCTGCTGGTTCTGCCACTGTTGATTCTTTAGAATATGGATTCTTCTTATCACTTTGGGAAATCAATCTTAATATGCTCAAAATTAATACGAAAGACCACAAAGTCATAAACCTGGATAAAAAAGGTATTGAAGCTTGGTTGAAAGTGTTCATAAATGGACTTTGGAAAGCATATACATCTGATCGTTATCCATCATTTACACAACGCTCTCAATTTGCCCAGTTTGCAATCGGGTGGCAACCATCAGGTGATGTTAGTTATGCAAACCCTGCTGATTTAATTGAAAATCTTGAAGAGAAAAAGGTAACTAATCATGCAGATGCGGTTGATGCGTTAAATGATATTCTTCCTGATTTTTTACAGGGTTGGAATTGTGATAGCAACACTCAATTTGTAAAACACACTTCACCTAACTGTAAATTAAATATTTGAGGTGGGCAATGACATATTTAACTTTTGAACTCAGAGGTGATATGGCAATGTGGAGAAATCCCTATGAATCTATGGGTTCTTTCTCTTGCCTTGGACCAGCACCATCTAATCTTGCAGGATTATTTGGTGCAGCTTTAGGTTTTGCCACATCAAAATCACAGGCACTTGAGAAACATGATGACAAAAAATCAAGGCAACTAGATAAAAAAGGTTTACCTTGGCCTGTTTCTGAAGAACTCCTAGAATGGCAAATCCGAGCCAATTTAAAGGTTGCTTGCCGCTGGAAGAAAGGGTTTCCAAAACGAATTGCGTGGAATATTAATGGCTGTAAGGAATTAGATCCAGCAAAAGAGAATCTACGTCTTCAGCAACAAGTGATTGATTCCCCTTGTTATGAAGTGGCAGTTGAAATCGCCAAAGACGAAGCAAAAAAACTTGCCGAAGCGTTAAAATCACCAGCATTTCCTCTTTGCCTTGGTGCCTCTTTTTGTCGGGCAATTATTACTAATATCATAATCTCCGAAGAAAAACCCGAACAAAGCAATTGGGCCTTTTATAAAGACGGTTTCGCTGTTGGTGACTCTGTACCGTTTTCTCAGCATATAATTAATGCCGAAGCAACAGGTGAGCGCATAAAAAGTACTGGATTTTGGGTATATCCAATTGACGAATCGACTAGTGAAATCTTAGAAAATCCATTTGTGAAAACATATTGTGAACTAGAGGTGTAAATAGTGCGATTACTAAGTCATGGAAAGAATTCAGATCTATTTGAACATATTTCAGAAGTCTGTTTAGCTGCTGAGAGTTTAGAAGAAAGAATAATCTGTGCTTGTCATGATATCGGTAAAGCAACTACTACCTGGCAACAATATGCGAGAAATGAGTTCAAAGACAAATCACCACATCCCCATGCGGTCACTGGTGGTTTGCTCGCTTCTTTGCTTATTAAAACCTTAGATATAGAAAATAGCAAAATATGGAGTCTTGTTGCTCTTCATACAGCTGGTGGTCATCACAGTCATATCGGCACTTTGCCAACAAACACAGGTGCGACTCAGCAAATTGTAAATGATGAACAAGCTAAATTCTTTTTTATAAATCATATCTCAACACTGCTTCCAGAAATTAATAAAGATCATTTAAAAAAAGCCTGGCAACTTTTAAAAGAGATATCTCCCATGTCACCATCTTCTCTAAAAGAGTATGATCAATATATTAGTACTTGTGGTGAAGATGAAAAATTACAGATTTTCCTTTTATCAAGATCTTTGCTAGGGCGCCTATGTTATCAAGATCACCAATCAGCAGCTAAACAATCTGGCAACACAACGACCATAATGGACTGGAGAAAATCATATCCTGATAAAAACTTTATTCCACGAGCTTTAAACCAGTTTATAGACTCAGATAAAGAAATAAACAAATTAAGAACAAAACTAAAAAAACAATTTCACAGTTCTCTCAAAAAAGACTCATTTTTCTATTTTATTGATGCTCCAACTGGGTTAGGAAAGACTGAAACAATGCTTTCTGGAGCTGAAATACTTGTTGAAAAATTTAATTCCCAACGAATTATTTTTACTGTTCCGCAAGTTTCTATTGCCGATCAGATTTATGGAGACTACTTCAAAGGTAAGGCAGAATCACAAATCTGGAATTATATTCGCCAGGAAAAAAGCTGTTCCAGTGAAAAGAGCTCTGATCGATATGACGACAACAACAATCCCGCTTTTTCGTTAGATATAGCAATACAACCGTTTAGTGAGTCATATAATGTGACCACATTTAATCAAATACTTCTTGCCATATGTCACCCACTTCGGACTCGATGCATTAGAAGTATAGGATTAAAAGATGCAATCGTTATTATGGATGAATTTCACAAACTCCCATTTACTATTCTTCCATACTTCTTTCGAATTGCAGAAGAGTACGCAAAACTATTCAATTGTCGCTTTATTCTGGGATCAGCAACTCCACTTGGTAAATATAAATATTTAGGGATCGAAAATGCAGTAGCTGTAGACTCAGAGAAAACCGTAAGTATTTATCGCCACCAATTAATTAATTATCGACGTTCTTACACAAGTCTAGGAAAACAAACCATTAATCAAATTGCAGAAAGAGTAAAAAAATATCACGCTGACAACAACTCTGGTAACCTTTTAGTCGTTTTGAATTTGGTGTCTAAGGGAACATGGCCATTGCTTCAGCAACTATCCGCTTTATACAATCCTTGGCAACAGCTTAAAAATTTAGAAAGTGAAGGCAGTAAGAGAGTAATTATTTTCTTGGATGGTTTAGTGCCTCCAGTTTTAAGACGTAAAATTGTTCTTTCATGCAAAAAAGCTATGCAACGAAGACCTATAACACTTATAACGACTCAAATGGTTGAAGTTGGGGTGGACCTTGATTTTGATCATGGAATAATTGATTATCAAGGAATCGCCTCGACTATTCAAAGAGGTGGACGTGTAGGACGGGAAGGGAGAAAAAATGGTAAGAAGTGTTTAGTAGAAGTCTTTTCATTGATTGATGACAAGGAAAAAACCTCCTTTCAAATTCTTTCTGATGTTCATGCTAAGAATGATCTTAGGATGAAAGATATTAATTTTGCTAAAGAGGCAAAACTTACCAAAAGATTTTGGAAAAAGGAAGTTCGCTTCTATGATAAAATTAGGGGAGATAAAAAATTACATGACTCAGATCTCGTAGCTGAATTAGAAAATATTCAAAATAAAATATTCTCCAAAGCCCCATCTAAGCAGATGATAGACAATTTTTTCTTACCGACAGAAATATCTAATAATTTGGGAATAAACTTTACTGTTGCACAACTGTTGGCAGAGTTATTTGCTAATAATTACGGCACTGAATTATTAATTTTAGAAAATAATGGAGAGTTTGAACAACTTACTACAATGGTGAGTAATCTATACAACAACAAGATAAATCTGAAAGAAAAGAAAGAATTAAATAAATTTATTGTAGAGCATAAAATAACGGTCTCTTCTCCAAGTATCATCGAAGAAATGGCACTTGTTTCTTTAGGAAGTATTGAATGCCCAGATATGATTCAATGTAAGCAAGTTGGAGATAGTATATTTTAGTTGTACCTGTGGTACACTATAAATTATCAAGATTGATTAACAAGAGTGTGTACATTTCAAATTTTAATTCTACTTTTACTCTGTTTTATTTAATTTTTGCCAGAGAAATAAAATGAATAAACCCAACATAACCGGCACAGAGATTTCATACCTTTATATCTGCAAACGTAAGCTTTGGCTTTTTCGTCATGGGCTTAAACCAGAAAATGAAAATATCAATGTTCAGATTGGAAAACATATTCAGGAGACTACGTTTAAACGTGAGGAGAAAGATATTGCCATCGGGGAAATTGGTGTTCTTGATTGGGCCGCTTTTAAACATGGAGTGATTCATGAGACAAAAAAAGGAAAGACTCCGGGTAAAGGGGATGTTGCTCAGGTGCGTTACTATATGTGGTGGCTGAATGATAATGGTATCAAGGTGAAAGAAGCACAGATTCATTATCCGAAAATGAGAAAAACAGAAACCGTTCCCTGGACTGAGGAAGCAAAAGATATGGCTTTACATGATGTTGATGCCTGCCGAAAAATTATTGCCTTGTCACAACCACCGAAAATTGTAAATTATCCATTTTGCAAATCATGTGCCTATTTTGAATTGTGTTATGCATGAAAAGGACAATAAAAATTATGAGACTACTATTATGAATCTATACCTTACAAAAGCCGGAAGACTTAAACGTAAAGACAATACCTTATCTTTTGAATTGCTGAATATCCCCGAAGAACACATTTTAGCGGATGAAGAATCACCCGAACTCGGCTGGATGAATCCTGATAAAAAACATGCTCTGCCTATTGAGTCCATCGACTCCATTTATGTTTTCAGTGAAATGACGTTTAACAGTAAACTGGTTAATTTTCTCGGACAGAAAAAAATTCCAGTTCACTTTTTTAATTATTATGGAAACCATAGTAACACTTTGCTTCCTCATGCAGAACAACTCAGCGGTGACCTGGTGATAAAACAGGCAGAGGCATATAAAAATCATAAGCGTATAGAATTCTGTCGTACCCTACTTGAAGCCACCTTTCATAACATTCTTTCAGTTCTGCAGTACTACCACCGGAAAAATAATAACCTAACCGAAGAAATTACTAAAATAAAAGCTTTTTCAAAATCATTACCTGACTATGATTCTGCTACTGAGCTAATGGGGATAGAAGGAAATGTCCGTCGTATCTACTATAAAGCATGGGAAAAGTGGATGGGAAGCCGTGTTGCTAACTTCAAAAGAGTTTATCATCCTCCTGACAACCCTGTCAATGCCATGATTTCATTTGTTAACAGTTTGCTTTATACATGCTGTGTCAGCGAAATGTATCGCACTGCTCTTTACCCGGGTATTTCATATCTTCACACTCCTCAGACACGGCGTTTTTCTCTGGCCTTAGATATGGTTGAGCCTTTTAAACCTCTCATAGTCGACCGTTTGATATTTCGCATGTTCGGACAAAATGAAATATCCGACAAAGACTTTCGTAAACACACCAACGGCATATTACTAACAGATGATGCACGCAGGAAAGTACTGGCTGCATGGGATCAACAATTACGCAAAACGGTTCATGTCCCGGCATTAAAACGTTCTGTGTCTTATCGAAGACTCCTACGTCTGGATTGCTATAAATTAATAAAATTCCTCCTCGAAGATCAGAAATTTAAACCATACAGGATCACATACTAATGTTTGTTATTATTGTCTACGATACTGAAGCTAAAAACTGTGTAAAACTTCATAAACAGTTGAAAAAATATCTTTACTGGAACCAAAATTCCGTTTTTGAAGGTACTGTAACAAAAGCACAATATATTGAAATAAAACATATTCTCAATGAAAAACGAGCAGCAAAGAGTCATATAACACTTTACTCTATGGAAAATGAAAAATTACTGAAACGTGAAGAATTGGGAAATCCCCAAGGAAACACTTCAAATATCCTTTAGCTCTTTGACAACAGTATATTACAGTATTGGAGGTCGACAGATTTCTTTACATATTTTCTTATTCTTTTTTTTACTCCCGACCTTGGTATTTATCTATTTTCTATATATATTAAACGGGTCTCCCTCATACCGAAGTGGTTTAGAAACGACCTTGATCATAGTAGAATGGAAATTGGTAGAACAGTCTCCCTCATACCGAAGTGGTTTAGAAACACAAATGGTTTTACTCTTTCTTGTTGGGCAAAAAATAGTCTCCCTCATACCGAAGTGGTTTAGAAACTAAAGGATGTTTCAGTAGTAGATATAGATATTTCAGGTCTCCCTCATACCGAAGTGGTTTAGAAACACAGGATTATCTGGAACTA
>JAYEIY010000166.1:0-10446 GCA_034660375.1 Verrucomicrobiota bacterium | reverse complement strand
TGTAATTCTTTAATTTCTTCCAAAGAAAAGTTTATTGCTATCATGTTTTCACCTATTTTATATTGAATAATAATGCTAGGTATAATATAGCAATATATGTTTATTTTTCAACCGCTATTAGTATAATCTGTTTCTTTTGAGACTTCATACTTTGTTTTCCTTATAAAATTAATTAAAATAGATAAAAATACAGTTTTTCACTTGTAATAAAATCAATACATGACCTATTAAAAAAAAATAGATGGATAAAAGTTGCATTATGAATGACAAAAAAGATAATATTGAAGTACATCGTATACCACAAGGGATGGAAGCAATTCATAAAAAGTATGGTTTATGGATATCTCATGTCAATTCCAGTATTCTTTCAAGGGGTACTTTCTCTGGCTATTACAGATATTTTGAATATTATTCTCTATCTCACATGACCAATGGTTCAGGTTCTTACAGATTGCCTAACGGAACTTTGAGCACGATTTCTCCAGGCAAAGGAATGCTCATTTCTCCAGGATTTATTCACTGGTACGGAGCAATTGAAAATAATTTTTACAAAGAAGATTCAATCTGTTTCAGTGGCCCTTTAGCCGACCGATTATTTGACTGCGAGATAATCAAGAGTGGCATGCTAGAAATTGGACGTGCAAGACGCTTGCTTGATGTAATAAAACTCGTTACGGATCCTGCGCACACATCTCAAATTAATGCAAATATTGCCCTACAAACCCTTCTTATAGATCTCTATAATGAGAACTCTTCTCTGCAACAAAAAGATAAGTATGCCTATATCAAAAAACTGGTAAAAAAACTCAAAAAAAATCCTGAAAAGTGGTGGACTTTAACTGAAATGGCTGGGTACTGCAATCTAAGCATTGCCCAATTTAGAAGAGTTTTTAAAAAACAAGTAGGCCTTCTGCCAAAGAAATATATAGATAGACTAAAAATACAACAGATTATTCCACAACTACTCAATAATGATAAACAAATTAACGAGCTTGCAAAAGAATTCGGTTATCTCGACCCATATCATTTCAGCAGACGCTTCAAACAACTAACCGGATTTTCACCAACCCACTACAAAAGAGAATTTTCCTAAATAGACATTGCACAAAAAGCCTTTTTTACTACGCTCAAAGACTTTTCGTACACTGTCTGTTTCTGTTTGCAGTTATTTTTTGAACAAATAACACTTAAAATAATTCTGCCATAAATAATTCTGCCATAAATAATTCTGCCAACGTGTTATTCTGCTTTATTCAGATTTGAGCGTTTCTGGTATAAATCCTGGATCAGCTACTGACATCCCCGGAGTTCCAAAAATAATAAATTCCAGAGATTTTTCTGTGGTGGATACAACTGAATGTAAGACTCCGGCGGGAATTACTGCTACAGCTCCAGGTCGCAGATCATAGTTTTCTTTATCAAGAGTCAATGTTCCTTTTCCTGAAAGTACATAATAGGTTTCGTTATAGCCTTTATGAATATGAGGATTGCCGTCGGTTACAGAAACAACGTGCACATTGCATATTGAGGTTTCTCCTCCCGTAACAATCCTAACTGTGTCTCCAAAAGGACAGGGAATTTTCTCTGTTTTATCACGGTAGCTGACTATTGTTTTAGATTCTCTCATTTTGTAGTTCCTTTTTCGAGGATTTCGTGAACGATAAGTGAAGGTTTTTAATTAATTGCATCAAAATCTGCTTGTGTCATCAATTTGACAAGTTCTTCAAATTTCACTTCGGGTACCCAGCCTAATTGCTTTTCTGCTTTAGATGGATCTCCTAACAACTCTTCTACTTCTGTAGGACGGTAGTATTTAGGATCTATTTTAACTACAGTTTTTCCGGTTTTTGAGTTTATCCCAATCTCATCTGTACCTACACCTTCCCACAAGATAGGCATATCAAGATATCCAAAAGATTTTTCTATAAATTCTCTGACAGAATGCATTTCTCCGGTTGCAACTACATAATCATCGGGTTCTGGTTGCTGAAGCATCATCCACATCATTTTGACGTAATCGAGAGCATATCCCCAATCTCTTTTTGAATTTATATTTCCCATATAGAGGCAGTCCTGAAGCCCTTTTTTGATAGATGCAGCAGCCATTGTGATTTTTCTAGTTACAAATGTTTTTCCACGTCTTGGTGATTCATGATTAAAAAGGATTCCATTGCTTGCATGCAGATTATAGGCTTCTCTGTAATTTATAGTAATCCAGTATGCATAAGTTTTTGCTACGCCGTATGGAGAGCGCGGATAAAATGGAGTTTTTTCTGTTTGGGGGGATTCCTGGACTTTGCCAAACTGTTCGGAAGTAGATGCCTGATAAAATCTTGTCTGTATCCCGCTTTCTTTGATTGCATCAAGGATTCTAAGTACTCCTATCGCATCTGTTTCTGCGGTATATTCGGGAACTTCAAAAGAGACTTTGACATGAGATTGTGCTGCCAGGTTATAGATTTCACAAGGGTGAATCTTTTCGAGAAGGCGGTTGAGATTACTTGAATCGGTCATATCTCCATGGTGCAGTATTAATTTGACTTTATCCGCATGTAAATCTCTGTAGAGATGATCTATCCTGTCTGTATTAAAATTACTTGCTCTTCTAACTATTCCATGAACTTCATAACCTTTCTCAATGAGAAATTCTGCTAAATATGATCCATCCTGTCCGGTAATTCCGGTAATAAGCGCTTTTTTCATGGGGAAATCTCCATTTTTTTTATATTTACAATCAATTTACAAACCAATTCGGCATTCATTTTTTTCCAGACCCCTTCAGTTCTTAATTTGTGCTTTGTCCTCCCATAATCTCTTTGAAAATCTGCAAACATAACAATATTCATATTACTTTTAAGCAGAGATAGAGTAATCTTTTTGTTAAAATTTTCAAGTTTAATCTTTTTTTCTGCAAAACCCTTTTGAGCTGAAATGATATGTTCTTTTCCATTGACAAGAAATGATGCAGAGCCTGCATTTCCAAAAAACATAGGAACTATCAATTCACATTCAGAATTCTTAGAAATATCTGCAACAGCAAATGTTTTTTGCAATGTGTCCCCCTTTTTAAACTCAATAGACCTCCATGAACCAAATGTTACGGGTCCATTATCAAGATAAATAACCCTTTGCCCCGGAATCAATTCTGAAACTACTCCGGAGGGACGAACAATTTTCATAATAGATGACTCAAAATTGTATCTGTAAGCATCATAAAGGAAAAAAACAAGAATAAAACTAACACAGAAAACAGGTAGAAAATTTCTAATAATATATTTTCGACCATTTTTTCTGTAATCTCTAAGTACAGTTAAAAACATTCCTGATGAAGCTATTGCAAAAAGTGGAATGGAAGGGGCTCTAAACCGTGCCAAAATGTAAAAAGCCGCAGTTGCCAACCAATACGCAACTATAAAATATATTAACAGAATATTTCCATAAGAATGAATAAAAAAAACTCTCTTTTTCCTCTTATAAAAATATCTTGTCCATGTATAGAAAATATAGGCTAAAGAAAAAAACAAAAGCACAGATGTCAAAACAAAACCCGTAATTCTTAAAAAAAAACTCTTTTCTCCCTGATACTCCAAAGCAATATTATTAGGAATCTCGCTCGAATCCCAATATAAAAGTAGTTTCCGGCACTGTAATTCAAGAAATGCGGTTGGTTCAGCACAAAACCAGTCAAAAATCCTTTTTCCTACAGAGATAGAATCCTTTTGACTCAACCAAGCATGATATGACTCCGGATATTCCATTGGACCCGGTCCTGTCCCCGGTTCCCGACCTCCAGGAGGTGCCTCCGGAGTATTACCCAATGCAAGAACTGCCCCCGCAGCAGTTGATGGTCCCTTTAACTCACCATTCACAATAGAATTTTTTATTGCAAAAGGGATCTGCGGAATAATGACAAAACTCAGAAAGAGCAATGCAGGAAAACTGCTTTTTAAAAATTGTATGCTTTTTTTATATTTTTTCCCTGCTTTATTTAATTGCCTATAAGTTTTTAGGGTAGCAAGTAGCATTATCCCTAGAACAAAAAACCAAATGTTACCCCTTGTCAAGATTGCAAGAGAAACAATGAACCCAAGAATTCCCCAATTGTGTAAACGACTTGATTTGAAAACCTTGATTGTCATAAACAGGATTAAGGACACCCAGAATGCTTGTAAGGTAGCAATAAGATAGTACGGCGTATAAAACATTAATATCTTCGAAAATACAACTAAAAATGCTGCAACCAAACCACTGCTTCGTCCCCAAAGCATCGCAGCAGATAATCCGCAAAAATAAACAGTCAAAGCGCCTAAAAGCGATTGAACAATCAAAAGCGCCCAGATAGAATCTTTGCCAAAAACCAACTTAACAGCTGGAAGAAAAGCGGAATAATAAAAAGGTTGATAATAAAACTCTCCCTGATATGTTCCCGCAAGAATATTTTCAGAATACTTTTTATATGTAGCCATATCAGTTGCCGCGGATGGACGTAGGACTTGGACATCCTTTTTGGCAAGTTCATAACAAACCCCCAATCTTAAACAAAAAGCAATAACAGAAAACCCAGCAAGTAAAACAATGAAGTATTTTCTAAGATATTTTTTAGACATAGGAATAATTGTTTATGTTTTTAATTAAAAAGAGTGCTTTTATGCTGAGAAGTTAAGTCCAGAAAAAGGAAAAAGCAAGGAATTAAAAGAATTTTTTCATGCTGTATGAAGTTATGATCGTGCAAGATGCCAGTACGTAGACATTCCTGTCTGCGATAAAATGTTATTTGAACCTGACAAACAGAAATATCTAGCCTAACCTTTGCCTTAAATATCTTTTTTCTTTTAAAATCAAATATAAAAAATGGTTTTTTGATTTTATCCCTTGATATACCTTCAAAAAATATTAGATTCCTATTTGTTTAAAAAAAGTTAATATAATGGAGGTAAAATGAGACACATCTACTTAATAACAATAATATCTTTTGTTCTATCATCAATAACAATCGCTACAGAAAAAGACTGGAATAATGTCAAAAGCTGGGTCTATCAGCTATGTAACTACAAGCATGACAAACTGGTCGAAATAGCAGAATCAGATTTCGATCTCGCTGTCATTGATCTCTCACGAGACGGAGGAAATAATTATTTCGCAAAGCAAGAAATTGAAGCAGTCAAGAAATCGGGCAAGATAGTACTCGCATACTTCGAAATTACCGCTATCGAAAACTACAGACCTGAATGGAAAAACGTGCCAAACGACCTCAAAGCAGGCAGTGTTGAGGGATGGTCAAAAGAGCAATACGTTAAATTTTGGGACGAACGCTGGTGGCCTATTGTAAAAGGGCGCATAGATCAAGCACTCAAGGCTGGGTTTGATGGTGCATATCTTGATATGATAACCACATACTCGGAAATTCCAAAATCGGGGATAAAAACTGAAGAACGGGCATATAAAATGGTTGATTTGATTGCTCGTATTTCAAAATATGCAAAAAGTAAAAATCACAATTTCAAAATTGTGCCACAGAATTGTCCTGAACTCTATACATGGACATATTGGAACCCTAAACCGAACAAAAAATACATCAACGCAATAGATGCATTAGGGATAGAGTCGGTTTTCTACATTGCCCATGATAAGCCGGCAAATATGGAATGGTGCAAGGAAAATCGAGATAATGCTCTTGCCATCAAAAAAGCTGGTAAACTCATTATTGGGGTTGATTATGCCAAAAAACCGAAATCCATTGCCGATGCCTACAAGAAACAAAGAAAAATAGGTTTTGTGCCTTACGTCAGCGTAGAAGAACTCAATCTGATTCGAAAAGAAAGAAAATAGAACAACACTGCTAATAAGAAATAGACAGTCTATGAAAAACCTTCGAACAAAGTGAAAAAGCCTTTTATACAAAATTTACTTATGTCGTTTCTTTGCCGAGGATGACACAGTTCTTGAAAGGGTATCCATTTCATGTAATATTGTTCCAGTTCCTTTCGCTACAGTTAACATAGGCTCATCAGCAACTACAACAGGCAAACCTGTCTCCTGTTGCAAAAGAGTATCTAAATCACGCAACATAGCGCCCCCCCCAGCCAAAACAATACCATGATCAATCAAATCAGATGCTAATTCGGGAGGACATTTTTCCAAAGTGATACGTACCGTTTCAACTATTTTAGAAATAGGCTCCTGAAGAGCTTCGAGAATTTCAGGTGAACTTATGGTAACCGTTTTAGGTAAGCCTGCCATCATATCACGACCTTTTACGTCCATAGTGAGATCCTCTTCACGGGGATAAGCACTCCCTATTTCTATTTTTATGTATTCAGCCATCCTCTCCCCTATCATCAAAGCATAAGCACGCTTCATGTACTGTATAATAGCCGTATCCATACTATCGCCACCGATTCGCGTACTTTTTGACTCTACAATTCCAGCCAGAGAAATTACGGCAACTTCTGTTGTTCCCCCACCAATATCAACAATCATATTCCCTGTCGGATCTTGAACGGGAAGACCAACACCAATTGCGGCTGCCATTGGTTCTTCAACCAAATGAACTTCTCTTGCTCCGGCACGTAAAGCACTGTCTTTTACCGCCCTAGTTTCAACTTCAGTTATACCTGTTGGAACAGCTATAAGTACGCGGGGTTGCACCAGTTTTGCGTGGCTTCTTACTTTATTTATAAAATATCTTAACATTTCTTCTGTAATCTCAAAATCAGCAATTACCCCTTCTTTCATTGGTCTTACCGCTTTTATATTGCCAGGGGTACGACCAAGCATGTGCTTGGCCTCTGTTCCAACGGCAAGAACTTTGCCCGTATCTTTCAAAATTGCAACGACTGATGGTTCTTGAAGAACTATCCCGCGTTCTCTGACATAAACCAGTGAATTTGCTGTTCCAAGATCTATTCCTATATCATTCGAAAAAACATTTCTTAATTTACTTATTATATTAAACATTTATGTATTCCTTTATTGATTTTCATCGTAAAGTTGTAATTGAGCCGGAGTTGGTTTTATCTTATTTTGGGGTAAATTCCCAGATGTAGATGGTTGTGGCTTTACCGATGAATTCTTTTTGGGCTGATTGACTTCTTTTACCTCTTCTTCGGGAAGTGGAATATCTTCAGGAGCATCTTTATCTTCATGCCCCATAACAGAACCAACCATACGTTTCATTTTATATGTCATGGAATTAAAAACTTTTTCAGGAACCCAATTGCGAGTTTTTTCATCGTAAACAAAGTTATGTGATTCGTATACATCTTTTTTTATAGAGGCATAATGCTTTTTCCAAAGAGCTTTTTTCTCTTCAACAACAAGTATCTCTACCAAATCTTTTTTAAGCATCCATTTATTTCTTTTATAGATCCATCCACATTTTTCAAGAGCTTCATTATATATTTTTGCCTTATTTTTCTTTAACCAATCTTCTTTATCAAGCTTTCTTATTTCCAGATGCTGTCTAATATAAATCCTTCTTTTGTTAATCGTTTTTTCCTTATCAAATTTAGTCAGAACCTCTTCATCAATATCACTTTTTGAAATATATCTTCTGCCTATCTGGATACGTGATGGTCCTACCTTGTGTAAAATTCCTTCTACACTGGAATTCATCCCCAAACCTCCACGGATAAGAAACTTGACATCTTCACCAATCTTATAGTATTTAAATTGTTCCTTTGCCTCTTTAAGTATTTTCTCGCTATAATTCTTAGGAAATTTTGTAAAAAACAATTTCTTTAAATTCCTTACAGCTTGTTTTTTTACTTGCTTCATGTCTTCTACTGTAACTCCCTCGTGTGGCCATTGAATATTATTATCAACACACAACTGAAGGACATTCAACTGTTCTTCCACTAACGTAATCAGTTTTTTATTAATTTCAGGAATAAATTTGTTAAGTTTTTCCGAATAATCATAGTCAGCCGACAAAAGTCCTGATACAAAAATAAATATAAATATGTATGTATATTTCATCATTAATTACGGTCCAAATTTCACTTGTTAATAATTTAGAATAATATAAATTCTCCTCTAGAGACAAAAGACGCTTAATACATGTAAATTATTACAAATAGATAAGATAATCAAGCCTAAAACAAGAATTTTAAGTTTTATTTGCATTTACTTCTCTGAAAACTGAACACTGGCACTTAAAACCATCCTAACAGGGTTTTCGTAGACTATCTATTGATAAAAAAAAACTATATGAAAAGTTTTTTGACTCTTTGAAAAACTTTTCGGATAGGGGACTAACTACAATTTACCCAATCGTTTAAGAAGACCTACTATGTCCTGGCCAGAAGAATCATCTTCCTCCATTATCTTTCTAGCTTCATTAAGTTTGTCAAGACTATGATTTTGAAGGACAACATGCTGATTTATTGATTTTTTGATTCTATTACGAGTGTAAGATTCTGACACCTGTTTAAAATCAGCCACTAGTTCTTTTGGCTTACGAGAATACAAAATAGAAACAGTTATATGGGGGACTTCAAGATCAGGATTATGAATAACTCCATACGAAGGAGCAATATTTTCTTTAGCAAAAAATTCAACTACATCATAAAAAGCCGGTGTCATAGATGGATCTGGAAGCTCAAGTAAAAACATTGCCTCTATGGTCTCTTCCGGTGGTAAAAGCAAATTGTTGTAATTTGATTTCAATTGTACATCAAATGGTTCTTCCAAATTAAATGGAAAATAACAAAAATGATTAAAATAAGGCTTGGATTTATAGAGATTGAAATCTTCAAAATCAATATGTCCGTCAAGCAGCGAATACATCTCTCCTTTCACAGGAATTGCAAGAAAATTATTAAGAGAATCAACCATCATTTGGTTATATTCCCGCTCCGGAAATTTTCCCTCAAATTTTAATTTATTGGAAAAGAATACCATATTCCCTGTGTTTCCAGAATCAATTGCCTTGGAGACCGGACTACCTAAAAAGGTAATTGTGTTATCAACATATTCTGCTGATTCACGGTTAACATAAGGTAATACAAAAACAAACATACTTTTTTCCTGCGCTTCCACACTTGACAATTCGGCAATATCGTTTAACAATACAGATGTTATTCCATTTCCAGTTCCTCCACCCGTGGAGGTGAAAATAATATTAGATTTTATAAGAGATTTTAATTCACTGCTTATAGATGAAAACGCAATTTTACCTACCTCAGGATTTTTCCCAGAGCCCTTAAATTGCCCACATGATGAATGCGTAACAGCTAGTATTTTGCTGGAAGCTTCTATTTTGTGTAATTCCAATTCAGAAACATTGACAATTGTACAGCTTCCGTCTGAAGACAATGAAGCTAATTTACTGCCGGCACCACCTATTCCAATATTCATTTTTTATCCTCCAAAAACATTGATTGTTTAGTTTTAAATTTTTCTTCTGAAGCCAAATATTCAATGGCCTTAGCTCCATAGTTAGTTATATATATATTTTTTCTGTTACTTTCGTCCCTTAAATCAATAAAATATAATATCTGCAACGTTTTAATATATGCAACCGCACTTTGCTTGGTCCTTGTTATACCACCATATTTTAAATCATCAAAAATATTGGTAATATTATATCTAATTTCCTTTGCCTCAGCTTCAGCAGCCCAACACAAAATACAAAAATGTGCCTGCTTTAAATTTGATATCTGTTTTTTGATTAAGTCATTCATTGCATTTTTATCTATATAGAAATTTGTATTTCCATTCATTCGATGTTCGACCTTGAGCGTTCGATGTTACATTGATTTGATGTTCGAGCGTTCGATGTTCGAGCGTTTGAGCATTCGGCGTTCGATAGCCGGTTATGTTCAACTTCTTTTCATATATACAACGTTCAATCTTGAACCTTCAATCCGAATTACGCAGTTAAATAGTCTGTTTTTATTGTTTTTGGAGATTTTCCCTCCAATTAAAAGCGGTGCAAAACACCGCAGTTTAAAGATTCGCATTGCGAATAAAAAAATACCTTAATCCAGGAAAAATGTTAGTTTTTTCGTGCAAAGCACTTTGCAGTGCCGAGACTTTGCCTCGCTTTTGATTTTGCAGATAATTTCATAAAAAAATAAAAACTGTTAACCCAATGGGTTAACGCCTATTTTACAAATTTAACCTCAAAATAGAAAAAATAGCATTTCAACTGCGTTTCTTAGGTTCAATGTTCCTTGGTATCTCTGTTAAGTAAAACACGTTCTGTTAAAGCTTTTTGGGAGTGCTAAAGTACATCTTCTGCATTCCAGAAAAGCTTTCCTAAAACTAAGTAGGTTAGACATTCCTATCTGACAATTAACTCGAAAAAAGCTTTCCTAAAACTAAGTAGGTTAGACATTCCTGTCTGACAATTAACTCAAAAAAAGCTTTCCTAAAACTAAGTAGGTTAGACATTCCTGTCTGACAATTAACTCAAAAAAAGCTTTCCTAAAACTAAGTAGGTTA
>JAYEIY010000165.1:0-10467 GCA_034660375.1 Verrucomicrobiota bacterium | reverse complement strand
GTTCTATCAATAGTCTATAACGTAATTATTTCTTTTCGAGGAAAAAAGGAGAAAAAATTGAGAATTGAAAATTAAGTATTAATAATTAAATTGCGTAACATAGAGATTTCCTTTTCTAAGCCTTTTATCTTTAACTGGGATTAGTTGTGTCAGACTTTGGGATATATCCAATCTCTCTATATTTCCCCGGCGTGAGATGTATAATCTTTTTGAATGTTCTTGAAAAGCTTGAAATATTTCTGTATCCCAACCGTGTGGCTACTTGTTTGCATGAAAGATTTGTTTCACGGAGAAAGTGGCAGGCAAATCTTATTTTTTTCTTGCGAATATATGATGCTGGAGAAATTCCTGTCTGCTGTGAGAATATGCGGGAAAGATGTTCTCTTGATATTTTTAAGTTCTCAGATATATCCTCTACAGATATATCTTTTTGCATATTTTCAAAGATATATTCTCTTGCCTTTCGTATGAGATTATTCTGTGGGTCTTTTTCCTCTTCTTCTTCGTGTTCTGCGCTTAGGTTAGCAAAAAGACCAGTTACAAGTTTTGCTGCGGGGAGAGGAGACATTCCATAAATACTGTTTCTATAGCTTTTGTAAGCAAGTAATTGTCGCACTATTCCTTTTTGCAATGGCAAGTGATATATGTAACCATATCTTTTAACAAATTCCGAGATCATTTTTTCTGATGTTGTATTTGCAAGACTGACCCATAGAAATCTCCATGGTTCTCGGGCTTTTGGAGGGTATCTGTATATTATTTTTGGATCAGAATGTAATGCAAGAAAACCAGTGCCGGGAGGAAGTGGATAGATAACCCCATTGAGGATTAATTCTCCTTCTCCTTCGAGAGTAATGACAAATTGCCCTCCCCCCTGTTGACGAAATGCCTGGTTCATAGAATAGGTTTGTGTGTGTTGAACTTCTTCTACCAGTTCTTCGGGGATTGGGAAATTTTTCATTTCCTGATATACATGAAATTGTATTTGCCAGATTCTCATAATCTCACATTTTGTTAAGAAGTATCACATTTTGTATATTCTTTTGAGCTTGAATTGCTCTTTCCTGCATTTAATTTGTCTTGTTCTAAAAATATTTCAATCACAAAATAAAAAGAAAAGGAGTTATTATGGCAACAATCAATGTTACAGTGTGGAATGAATACAGACATGAACGTACAGATAAGGATGTAAAAAAAGTTTATCCCGACGGGATGCATGAAGTAATTCGCTCTTTTCTTTCAGAAAATGATGATTTTGAAGTTACAACCGCAGTTTTGGATGATCCTGAACACGGGTTGACTCAGGATGTAGTGGACAACACAGATGTTATGCTCTGGTGGGGACATGCTGCGCATGCCGAGGTTAAGGATAAAATTGTGGAACGAGTTCACAAGCGTCTTTTAGATGGAATGGGTTTAATTGTACTACATTCTGGTCATGGATCTAAAATCTTCACAAAAGCACTTGGGACGAATTGTTCTTTAAAATGGCGCGAAGCATCTGAGAAAGAACGTCTATGGAATATTGAACCATCTCATCCTATAACCCAGGGAATAGGGGATTATATTGAACTTCCTAAAGCGGAGATGTATGGAGAACGTTTTGATATTCCTACGCCTGATGAATTACTTTTTATCTCCTGGTTTGAAGGCGGAGAGGTTTTCAGGAGCGGGTGTACATTTACACGCGGGCATGGAAGAATCTTTTATTTTTGTCCGGGACATGAGACATTTCCGGTCTTCTATAATGAGCAGATTAGGCGTGTCATAACAAATGCAGTGCGTTGGGCAAAACCGAGAATAATCAGAGATGCATCGGAGTGTCCACACGTAGTTGAACCTCTTGAAGAAATTTCAAAAAAAGGAGATTAGTACATCATGAAAAAATTAAAAGTAGGGATTGTTGGTTTGGGAATGGGGTCGTGTCATATTGAGGATTTTAGAAAGCATCCAAATGTTGAGGTTGTTGCTCTGGCAGATATAAGTGAAGAAAAGCTGAAAAAGGTAGGAACAGAAAAAAAAGTAAAGAAGCTCTACACACGTTTTGAAGAAATGCTAGAAAAAGAAGATCTTGATATTGTAACGATAGCAGTTCCCAATTTTCTTCATAAACCTTTTACAATTGCAGCATTTGAAGCTGGTTGTCATGTAATTTGTGAGAAACCAATGGCTATGAATGCCCAAGAGGCCGAAGAGATGATTGCCGTTGGCAACAAGTTCAAGAAAAAATTGATGATTAATTTCAGTTATAGATTTTCTCCGGAAGCCTATGCTATGAAAAAGGAAGTGGATAACAGGATTCTTGGAAAAATTTATTATGCGAGAACAATTTGGCATAGGCGACGAGGTTTTCCCGGTTTCGGGGGATGGTTTGGTCAGAAGAAACTGTCTGGTGGCGGTCCTTTGATAGATTTGGGCGTTCATCGTTTGGATTTAGCTCTATGGTTAATGGGATATCCAGAACCTAAGTGGGTAATGGGCAGTACGTACAATCATCTTGGGAAAAAGGCTGCCGAAAAAGATGGAAAAGAATATGATGTTGAAGATATTGCTGTTGCCCTTATTAAATTTAAAAACGGTGCAACTATAGAAATTGAGGCATCATGCGCAGCAAATATTAAAGAAAATGAGAAGATGGAAACACGACTATTAGGAACCAAAGGTGGCATGTTCCAGAAAAATGTAAATGAAGGATATTCTTTTGAACTAAACATTTATGAAGAACATAATAGTTGTCAGTATGACAGAAAACTTCATCCCCCAATCCCTGATGCACATAACGCAATGTATCATTTTGCAGATTCAATTCTTAATAATACCCTGCATACAGCAAGAGGTGAAGAAGGTCTTATTGTCATGAAATTGCTAGATGCAATTTATGAAAGTGCAAAACAAGGAAGACCTATTGAAATTAAATGAGTAACTTTGCCAAGAGTTAAACACCAATTGACACAGATATTTTGAATTATTTTAATCTTTTCCGACTATTTTAATCCTGCACGAAAAGGTTTTTAAAAAACAAAAACCTTTTCATACAGGCTTTTTGCGCAATATTTATCTATGCCCAGTTGAGAGAATTTTAAAGCCACATTTTAGCATAAAAAGAAAATCGTTGAAAGTAAATCCCTCTTTGAGGATTGTTTTTATGATTCTATATATTCTTTTGGGATTTGCATAGAATCTTCGATATGCTTTATGATGAGATTGTAGCAAGATTTCGTATGGTAAATTTTCATTAACAAAGCGTTCTTCTTCTATATCGTACCCAATGAAAGAATCCTCGTAATGGGTTTTTCTTTTCATTTTGTTCTTTACCATCTCGAAAAGTGGAGTTCCGGAGAGAGGGGTTACAATGGAGATAAAAGCGTGATGTGCAGGTAGGGATACGGCAAAGTCAATTGTTTTATTTAGAGATTCTTTTGTATCAAAAGGAAGTCCCATCATAAAAAGGAGTCCAACTCTAAATTTCATTGCACATAGGGTTTCTACTGTTTTTTTTACTTTTGAAATATCCAGATCTTTTTTTAATTTATTCAGGACTTCCTGGTCAGCTGATTCTATACCAACATTAAGAAAGTAGAATCCTGCTTTATGCATTAATGTAAACATTTCTTCATCATAGATATCTGCTCTTATTCCACTGGGCAAAGCAAAGCGCAAATCTTCATTCAATTTTTTATTAATAATTTCTGAGCATATTTTTTTTGCTCTCTTTGGATTTAGGGTAAAATTATCATCCCAGAAATGTATTTCACGTGCATTATATTTTTCTTTGAGCAAAGTTATTTCATTTATTACATTTTCAACACTTCTTGTTCTAAATGTATTCCCGTGTATATCTTTAAAGCAATTTATGCAATGAAATGGACAGCCTCTTTCTGTAACCATCAAATAAAGAGGTCGTCTACCCGGAGAATGATATTGTTTTGAGTCGATAAGATCCCAGGCTGGAAACGGGATGGAGTCTAGATCTTGAATATAATTTTCTCTTGGATTATGTATTATTTTATTTTTTTTAAAATATGCAATTCCCGGAATTTCGTTTAATGGGGTATTTGAGCAAATACTGGCAGTTTGCTTTTCACCTTCACCTAAGACAACAATATCAGCCAGTTTCGGCAAGAGAGTTTCATATTCTGCCGTTGAATGTGGACCTCCCCAGACAATTCTAACTTCAGGATATTTTTCCCTGATATATTCTGCAATCTTTTTAGCCGAATATGCCTGTCCTACAGTTGCTGTGATTCCAACAGTATCATAATCCTGAATTTTATTGTCTATTGCAAACTCAATATTTTTTGTGAGATATGCATCTATAAAATCTGATTTTATTTTTTTTTCTCTAAGCACAGCAATAAGATAAAGAATACCCATGGGAGGATACTTGAACCATAATTTATAGTCTGGATTTATAAAGAGCATAAGTAGAGTTCTCCGTTTAATATTTTATATCATAAATCTATGACAGACAAAGGCCTCTGCTGCAGAAACGGATATTTCATGTCCTCTCGTCCTTGCCAGATACTCCATATTTTCTATACTGCAATGGTGGGGAGAATGGCGTAATTGTGATTTGTGTAAAGAGAGGGCTTTTAATTTACGATCAAGACAATCTGATATATCCACATAGAAATTAGGCTGAAATTTATCATAATCCGGATTCCAGAAAAGAGTTTGATTGTCATAACTGAGGACTATTTTAGGAAACGCTTTTACTTGAGGGTCATGTGGACGACAGGCAGTAAAACCTGCTTTGAATGTTGCTACATGATCTTGATTGTAGGATATTGCAGGTAGTGCGACCATAGTTGGGTTGATTTTATCCAGAGCTACCTTGCTTTCTTTTTCTATTATATGTATGAGGTCTCTTTGTGGTATGGCATCAAGGCGCAGATGAGTTTCTGCATCGGTATAAACAATGTCGTAATCATTTATCTGTAAAAACTCTGCAACATCGGCAAATTCTTTTGCGCGAGTTGATCCGCTGACTAAATCGGTTTTTCCATTGTACATTTTTAGATCTCCTATAGTCATCACCATAATAAAGACCTCGCCACCGGCATTTTTTATTCTTGAGATAGTACCTGCACAGCCGAAGGATTCATCATCTGCGTGCGGAGAGATAACCAATAAACGTTGTTTAGCAAGAAATGCTTCAGAGATACTTGCTCCTGAATTATGAATGCTAAGTGGTGAATGTTGATTGGAGACTAAATTCTTATTCATTATATTTTCCTTTTTGAGATGTTTTTACAATAGTTAGACATTGCAGGAAAAGTCTTTTTTGCTTCGCTCGAAGACTTTTCGTACACTGTCTGTTTCTGTTTGCAGTTATTTTTTGAGTAAATAGACATTTAAAATCATTATTAACAATTCAGCATTCATAATTTATAAAAAATAGGATTAGCGAGCAACCATCCGGCATCTGTAGTCTTAATATAGAACCTGAGATAATGTTTTTTCAAGTCATTTCCTGCAATATGCATGAAATACTGCCATTTAAAATTTCCTGAGATATTGACGTATTCATCTATTTGTATTTTTCCATCGACAACTATAGTTAGTTTTGCAGGATATTTTTTGTTTATTTTTTCATCTGAGACGATTTTGCCTGAAATTGTAAATTTAATGGGCCACGAAGCATCTACTTGCATTGTTTCGCCTATTTTTGCAACAGCTTGCCCCTGTTGAAGTAGGACATTCTCAAGTTGGATGTATTTATTTTTAGTGGTTTGTAATGCGTAAGATTTACCCTTTTTAATTGCGGATACTATATTTTTTTCTGTACATTTTTTTGCATATATAACAGTTTGAATATGTCCTATTTCTCTTATTCCTTTCCCATGGTAATCGGATTCCCCTATTATTGTGGGAAGAACTTTTCTTTTCCCATTGCAATATTCAAGAAGCATTTTATCCCACATTTTTCCAGGATAATGCGCAGTACTTGTATCTCCATATATACCTGCAAAACCGTTGTGAGAGTCTGTTTTCTGTACATCATCAATATATGGGATAGTCAAAATTTTAACTCCAAACAGTTCCATTTTCATTGTTGCTTCTGGTGCCGACCAAACTATGCCTGCATTTTTATTTTTGTTTACATAGTTAATAACTTTTTTATATGGTTTTGTTCCGGCGTTGGTGGCATATTGGTTTTCGCCCAGCTTCTGTGTAAATGGTTCGTTGTTTAGGCTCCAGAGAAGCCCCGTAATGGAAAAGATAATTCCGGCAAATATTTTAAATTTATTTGTTCGGTAATAATTATGTCCTTGAGCATCTGAATAATATGATTTTTTATAGAAAAGCAATAGTAGTCCAAATATTGTTAAAAGAAGTGGGCTAAGACGTAGCAAAACATCTGCAAAAGATTCAAATCTATATTCGTTATGAATTACGGGGAGTTTTCTGTAAAATTCAGGAGAAGAGGCTCCAAAAACTGTCATTTGCTCGCTGAATTGTCTGCAGGTAAGGTTTTCGGAAAAAATGCTACCCTCCCAGAAATAGTGTGGGGCTATATCGGCACCCGAGACAATAGTTACCGATGGATTATTTTTTTCTGCAGATTTAATTTTATTCAAATACCTTTCTATCCCGTATGTTTTAATAGACGGACGGGTTTTGATAACTTTAAAAAGATTACGCAAAGGAGGAAATCCGTATTCTGCCCTTACAAGAAATTGATCGGTAATTACAATGAAATTCAAGTCCGTCTTCACAGCTTTTCTTGCAATTGTGTCTATGGTTTCTCCTCCTGAACTAACAGAAGAATTTAATCTAAAAGCACCTCTGTACCACTGGGTATTTTCTGAAAAAAGATCTGGTATTATCAGCAAAAATAGAACAATAAATATTTTTTCAAAAGAATATTTCATAAATTTCTTCAATATAGTTATGTTGAAGAAATTTTTATTTCTTCAAGCTGTTTATTTTGGGATGATTCCATTTCTTTTTCAGAGTTATTTAGTGCATTAGTACTTAGTTGAGCTTTTAGTTCGTTATGGTATAAAATCATAAGCAGAGCAACAGTCAACCAGAATACTTCCATATTTAAAATAGTATAGAAATTAGCTATCGTTATTCCATGCACCATCATTCCCAAATGACCACCTATAAAACCAAGAGCCAATCCTTTTATGTGAGGAACTTCCGTTGTTTTGAATAAAGCATATACAGTAATAAAAATAATATAATTCATGTAAAGAAACAACAACAATCCAAAAAGTCCTGTTTCGTATGCTTCACGCACATAATGACAGTCAAAAAATGAGAGTGGTTTTGATCCGACACCATGACCAAACACAGGATGTCTGACAATTTCCGGCAGGCTATTTTCCCAGGCAGAATATCTTGCATAAAATGAAGAGTCTCCTCTTGGTCCTTCTTTTATAACATTTCCTATTGAATTAAATTGCTGACTCATATCATCCCTGTGTTTTTCAATTAGTCGTCCCGCACCTCCCTGAACTTTAAATAAGAGTATTGATGTCTGATAGAATAAAAAACAAAGACAAAGAACAAAAAGAGTTAAAAGTGTTTTTTTACTTTTTGAGATTAAAATAATAACAAATAACAAAGGGGGAATACTTACATAAGCTCCCCTGGATTTTGTCATAAGAATTGCTGTGAGACATAAAAAAAGGAGTCCTAAGTATAATAAACGTTTTTTTGTTTTTGTTGTATAAATTGTCAGACCCAGGGTAATACCGGTGAGTAGAAGATAAAAATCTGCGAGTGTATTGGCTCTGCCAAAACCTGTAGTTGATGTAGCTCCTCCACCCGTTAACTGAGAAAAAGGAAATAAGAAAAATTGAATTATTCCGACGACAGCCACAAAAGCTGTAACCCCTAGGAGAAGATTGAAGGCTCGTTGAGTTTCTTTAGCTTCAGAGAGAGTATTTAGTGTCATAAAAAATATCCAGAAATATTCAAGCCTTTTCATAGAAAAGAGGATTCCCCGTCTCAAAGGAACAAATCCCTGTAGATAACCCAGAACAGTAGCTAAGAGAATGATACAAATCATATAAAATATGCTCTTATTTATCGGAACTCTTTTTATATAGCCAAGAGTTCTTGTTTTTGCACGATTCAAAAGCCACCCACCAGAGACTAGCAAGAGTATTATATCTTCAATTCTAATCGTTGTTGATCGCCCACTCTCCTCACCCCCTAGAGGCATATCTGTTGAAATAAGAAAGAAAAACAACATAACAAATAAGCCAATTTTTGGTTTAAAAAAGGTAATAAGAGCAATTGACATAGCAATTAACAATAAAATGGGGAAATAAGGATTTTGAGAGGATACTTTGGTGAAATTTCGGATTTTTCCTGTGTTATTAACAGCAAGCAGCATATTAGGCATGATAAAAATGAATGCAATAAAGAAATAAGTTTTTGTTTTAGTACAGACAAAATAGTAGGAGGGAAAAGTCCCTTTTATAGAATTTTTAAAGATGTTATGGATGTTGACCATTATTAAAAAGCTTGTATATTAAAATTTTGATTAGTCTTATTTTTTGAAGGTTTAAAATAGGAAAGATGTAAATTTACAATAAAAATGCATAAAATTCAAGGGTATATGGCAATTAAGTTTTTATCATTGATTGATTTTTTTGGTTCGGGTATGGTTGGTGGCTCAGGGAAAGTTTTTTGGGAAACTAATCGTGTATTATCTGAAATGGGACATATTACACATGCAATCTGTCGCTGGAGCGGAGATACAGATGAAGAAAAATATAGTCAAGTTAAGTTTCACAGTTACAAAGACATTGAAACTACAAATCTTATTCGCAAATTAACTTATTGTGGAAAATCTATAAGGCGTATTTTTGATGAAACTATGCGTACTATTAGGCCGGATATATTAATAATACATTCTTCTTCTGCGACATTTGGGCTGGGTTCATTGTTAAAAAAGCTCGATATTCCGATTATATATTACTTCCACTCTCCCTGGCATCTGGAATATGAGATATTGGCTGGACAAAATGGACGTTCTATCTTACATCCTAAATATCTTCCCGTAAAGATTCTTTCTTTTCTTAGAAAATATCATGAAGCAAGTTGCCTTGCCCATGCAGATGGGATTATTACACTTTCTTCTTTTATGCAAAAAAAGTTGCTGAGCCATCATATATCTATAAAAGGGAAAAAAATGTCCATTATCCCAGGAGGAGCAAATCAATCAGAGTTTTTTCCTATAGAGAATACTGTTGCTAAAAAACAACTTAGACAAAGATTAAATTTATCTTCTGAGGATTTTATTCTTTTGGCAACTCGCAGACTGGTTCCTAGAACCGGAGTAGATGTTTTGCTGAAAGCCTTTGTTATTGCAAAGAAAAAACTTTTAATAAGCTGTAAATTGGTAATTACCGGCAAGGGAGGGATTGCAAAGCAGCTAAAAGAATATTCAGAAAAAAGAAGCATTTCACAGGATGTAATATTTACGGGATATGTTTCTGAAAAAGTTTTGGCAGAATATTATCGTTGCAGTGATTTATCAATAATGCCGACAAAGAGTCTTGAAGGATTTGGGCTGTCCACTGTAGAAGCGATGCATAGTGCTTTGCCGGTTATAGGCACAGATGTAGGGGCAACACCAGAGATTCTAAGCTTTATCTCTGAGGATTTAATTATCAGAGGATGTACGCCTGAAGCAATTGCAAAAAAAATTGTTCAATTTGCAGACAAAAGCAAAATTGAGTCTTTGAAAGATAAAGTCCTCCACTGTGCCACAAAGCATTTTACATGGGAAAAACATGTAAAAAAACTTTTAGATTTCTGCGAACTAAGCCAACAAGATAAAGCAGACGAAGGGATTTAAATAACCGGCTTTGCCGAAACTTGGAACTTGGGACTGGGATAAGGAATTAAATCCTGAATAAAACAGGGAAATACAATTTTTCTAAGATTTAATTTTTTTTAAGTTTTTCGTACAATGTCTATCAGAACTCATCGGTTTGAGGCTGACGAACACGCAACTCAGATTCCCTACCGTGGATAAAAAAAAAGAAATTCTGAATTGCTCAATAACCTGGAGTTCTGTTGCATATCCTCATGCAAAAAAAAAAGGTACTTTGCATATCCTCATGCAAAAAAAAGGTACTTTGTATATCCTCATGCAAAAAAAAGGTACTTTGTATATCCTCATGCAAAAAAGGGTACTTTGCATATCCTCATGCAAAAAAAAGGTACTTTTTTATTTTTAATTTGCTAGAAAAAGGGAAAGTCAGAACTCATCGGTTTGAGGCTGACCAACACGCAACTCAGATCCCCTTTTTTACTAAAGAAAGGGAAAGTAGTTGCTCGGTAATTTAAATTTCTTGCTCAAAAGAAAACACATTAGCAACTTAACTTCCCTATCGTCGATAAAACGGAGATTCTTGTTTAAGAATTGACCTTAGATGAGGTGGAATAATTTTTAATTTTTAAAGGTTACATCAGATAACACCCTACTTCATCCCTGAA
>JAYEIY010000164.1:0-2085 GCA_034660375.1 Verrucomicrobiota bacterium | reverse complement strand
ATGCCCATGCATGGACGCAAATTTATATCAAATCAAAAGGATGGCTTACATTTGATGCAACTCCACCCGCAGAACTCAATACAAAAAATTTTCCGACAGCTCTCAATATAATGAAAGAAAAAAAAATGATGAATGGAAAATTACCCCGCCGGAAATAACAGAAGAGGCTGAAAAATTACAAACTAAATCCCTGTATAATAACGAATCTTTTAAAAATATTGCAAAAAAAACAAAAAAAGATATAGATAACTATGAAAAATATAAAGAACTCTACAAAGTATTGTATAAAATTCCTACAAATAAGGACGAATTAAGAACTATCCTCAAGCAAATTAAAAATAAAATACAAAATGAAGAAAAGAAAACCGATTATAAAATATCATTGTCAAATCTGAAAAAAAATATTAAAAAATTATATGAAAAATTTGTTAATTCATTCCTTTTTCTCAAAAAAGTTAATTGGACACTCTTCTTTGTTGGAATACTTTCTAGTTACATAGTATTATATTTATATTTTTATTTCATGAAAAGAATAAAACTATATAGGATTTATTTAAAAGGGATTGAATATTTCCGGTTTTCAAAAGAAAATCTGGAGGAAATGCCTGAATTATCTATTCGAGATGGCTATAAAGCCGTAGTTCTTCTCCTTCAAACCGTAAATATTACAGAAAAAGAATGCGCAGGACTCTATTGTCACATAAAACAACTTCAAAAAGAAAATTCAACCCTTGCAAAAAAACTTGATATATTTTATGACCTCTACTGTGGATATATATATAGTAAAAAAACTCTTTCAAAAAAAGATGCTAATGAATTCTTTCTAAAAACAGATTCTCTTTGCAGCACTATTATTGATCGTGGTTTTAAATGGTTTTTATTCGATAAGGCTTGAATTTTAAATATTTGAGAATAACGTAAATACACATTGTACGAAAAATCTTTTTTACTTCGCTCAAAGGCTTTTCGTGTAATGCCTACTTACATTGTTTGGAAAATTATGAATAAAAAAAATAATATTTACGGCTTTTCTGTAGAAAGAATAACTGGAGAATTTGTCTCTTTGGAAGAATTCATGGGAAAAATAGTTCTTGTTGTTAATACTGCTAGTTCTTGTACTTTAACAAGACAGTACGAAGCTCTGGAAAATCTTTATGAAAAATATAAAGATAAGGATTTTGTTATACTGGGCTTTCCATGCAATCAATTCGCAGGTCAGGAATCTGGTGATAATAGTGAGATTAAACAATTTTGTGACCTTAGATTTAATATTACTTTTCCACTGTTTTCAAAAATAGATGTCAATGGAAAAAATGCACATCCTCTCTATAAATTCCTTAATACTGCTTTACCAGGATTTCTCATAGGAAAGAGAATCCTATGGAATTTTACAAAATTTCTGGTAGATAAAAATGGTGTCCCCATTAAACGATATGGACCGATTGCAAAAGCTGAAACCATAGAAAAAGATATTATAGACTTATTTTGAAGATTATGTCTCCGACAAAATAATTTATCGGCAAAATAATTAAAAAAAGGAGCAACAGTAATGGCAAAAAGAAAAAGCAAACCGGAATCTCTGTATCAGTTAAAAGTAACATTGTGTGGAAGTAAGCCTCCAATATGGAGAAGATTAATTGTTGCTGATAACATCGGATTGGGAATATTAAATAATGTTTTGCAAATTTCTATGGGATGGGATGGGTATCATTTGCATCAATATATTGTTGGTGGTAATTATATTGGTGTTCCGCAGCCAGAATTTGATTTTGGATTAGATATGATTGATGAGGAAACTGTCTTATTGAAGGATCTTCTTTCTAAACCGAAAGATAATCTTATCTATGAATATGATTTTGGGGATTCCTGGAAACACAAAATTGTTCTGGAAAAAATATTGCTATTAGATTCATCTAAATCTCCTATCGTAATCAAGGGAAAAATGGCATGTCCTCCTGAAGATTGCGGAGGACTCTGGGGATATGAAGATTTGTTGAAAACTTTAAAAGATCCTAAGCATGAAGAATACTACGATATGTTGGATTGGCTTGGCGGTGACTTTGATCCTAAAGAATTAAACTTGGA
>JAYEIY010000163.1:0-10540 GCA_034660375.1 Verrucomicrobiota bacterium | reverse complement strand
TTCAATCTCCTGACAATAGTACTTGGTTCAATATCAATTCTTCCAAACAAATCTAAATGCACAGATTTACGATGCCCCAACTGCAAAGCTAAAGAAGTTCCTCCTACAAGTCGTAAATGCTCCAATTCTTCCAAGTGCTGAATCTTCTTTAGGAGTCCCAATGCTTGTTTTTCAATCGTTTCGTAGTGTAACATAAAAAATCTTCTTTTTTTGTATCTGTTATTGTGGCAATGAACGATGCAGATTTTTTTTCTAAATCTCTTATATCTTTCGCAATCTCCGCAATAGTATTTAATCCATAATAGTCGGAAATAAGTCCATAATCCAATGTTCTCTTAATTATTAACTTCTTATTTTCATCAAAAGTCAATTTAGTTTCATCTACATCCTAAAACAGATGTTTTGATAAATCGCTTATCTTCAATTTTGTTTTCCCTGAATTACTCATTCATTTGATTCTAAATTTAACTTTAGGAGCATTTTTCATACTGTATTCGCGGGTTTTTTCTATGTTAGGAGAAAGCTCTATTCCCAATTTTATCAAATTGAGGTACTCTTTTGATGATAGAGTGCTCTTTTTGGTTCTTTGTCGCCTGTCTGCCTCTGTGGGGATTTTGAATGTCAAACAATTATTTTCCGATAACTGCATTTTTTATTTCTCTATAAATTTTCTTGTCAGCATATTTTTCACACAATAGATAAAATTCGGATTCTTCTGAAACGCCCATGTTATGAATCTCTATTAAGGTAACAATATCTCCAAAATCTTTTCCTAAACGATATTCTCTTCCATAATAAAGAGCATGAAGTTTCATGGCAATAATATGTTCCACCTTTGGAAGAATATATTTCATTCCAAAAATATCTATTTTCTTACCTTTCAAACAAATTTTATCGTAAGTTTGTTTGTCTGCAAAAAGACAATCAATATATGGGATTTGATCATTATTTTTTACAAAAAATCTCGCATATAATTCGGTCTGTATTGCTTTCTGATATCCAATTTTTGCCAATTGCTTTTCAATTAACGAAAAATCATCTTCAAAAATCATAATATCAAAATCAAGGGTATTTCTCGTATAACCAAGATAATTGACCGCCCATCCACCCACAACAATAGGGATGCTTATTTTGTCTTTAAGGACTTCTCCCAATTGCTGGATTATATTTTCAAACATTTTTTTCATTTACTTGCGCAATAATTCCGGATTTCATCAATAAATTTTCTATAGTCGTCAAGTTTATTTGTAATTATATCGTATAAAATTACAGAATCGATTTTTTGATAACGATGCACAATAAAATTGCGAAATTTTACCATTTCTGAGTAATTCTTTGCAGATTTAATGCATCCAAGTTTTTCAATTTGTTCCAATCTTTCAACACTTGCTTGTTTTGGGGGAATCTCTTTTAATGCCAATAACCTTGCAATTACATCAATCATAACTCGACACAAACAGTTAATCCTCTTTCAACAGCACTTTTTTGCAAAGAAGAACCTTTAAATGAAAAATAATCCTTAATTGGCCAACTTTCAATTTGTATCAGCTCTTCTTCTAAAAATAAAAGTTTTTTCTCTATTACTCCATTAATCTTCATCTTACTACCCTCTATACTTCAAATTTCGCTCTAGATCAAACATATCATCTTCATATTCCTGACATATCCGAACATAAAAATCTGCATACTCCTCTCGTTTTTGTTCTCTCACAAAAAGCAATTTTCCTTTCAGTGCTTCCATCCCGAGAATCGATGATGCAGTATTTAAAATACTAAGATCACACTCTCCTTCAGTAGAATTTTCTACAAGAGTTGCTAACTTCGCAAGTAAATTCAAATCAAATTTTGAGTTTAAAAATACACCGACGTCAATGTCCGAGCCTTCTCTGATAGTCCCATTTACCGCCGAACCAAATAAATAAGCAAAATCTACTTCATCTGCTTCTTGAAGATTCTCTGATAACTCAGATACGCTAAATGTTTTCATAAAAATATTGGGACTATTATATTCTAAGGATTTATGAGTAGGAATTGGATATTTAGACAGTGTACGAAAAGCCTTTGAGCGAAGCAAAAAAGACTTTTCGTGCAATGCCTACCTATAACGCTTCGCGCCCGTCACCTCGGTTTACAGCTGGTAACGTTACCATTGGTAATTATAGTTTTTTTCTATAGAAAATGCAAGATATTTTTACATATTTTCATGTTTTATAATCAAATTTTAATATTTTTACTCTTCCAAAGCCTCAATATCCGCTAAATCCTGATGGCGTCCGGCAATTTTTTTTATTTTCTTTAAATCTTCAAGGTTAATTAGAGATAATTCTATATCATCAATTTTAAATAATTTACGATTTTCATAAAGTACAGAAAAATCTACACCATTCACATTTGTAATAATATCAATTCTGACAGGAGGAAAACCTAGTTGAATTATATTTTTTTCAGACATAAAATCTTTAAATGTCAATCCTAAAGAAGAACAACCAAATTCAGTTATAGCATGCATCATTTTTTTCGCATTATCTTGAGTATTTCCTATAAGAGAGTCAATATTCTTGGTATATCTTGGATGTCCATGAAGAGCAACAGCATAACCTCCTATTAAGAGGTATTGCACATCATTTTTGTTTAACAATTCTATAAACTCTTTGAAGTCCTTGTTTAACATTTTTATATCTCCATTTTATATACTCCTCTCTTATTTCTTCCAAAGTTGCCAATCTCTCAGCATAAGTCCGAGTAAGCCAATAGTTAAAATCTTTGGGCTGCTCACCAAGCTTTGAAATTGCAACCTTTTTTATTATTGTTCCTGCCATCTCTTTTAAATCTCCTTTTTACACATAAGAATCAAAAATTGTATACTCTGCAAATTCTTCACTTATCACCATCTGAATTCTTTCTACTGTTTTTGTGCCTAATCCTGGGACTTCAAGAAGTTCTTCAACGGGTGCTTTCATCATATTCTCAATACTTCCGAATTTATCAAGAATAGAATCTGCTGCTTTCTTCCCAATTCCGGGGAGACTGCATAACAAATGAGACTTTTGTGTTGCTAATCGTTTAGGTCTATAACCACGAAGAACTCCTCGGTTTGTTCCAATGCGTTCACGCTGTTCCACAAGTTTATTAATATGCCATGCCGTATCCTTTTGATCTTTAGTACGTAAAACCGGAATCCTATAAGTCTGAGCAAGCGATATTAATGCGCCTCTTATGGCATCCAAACTGACATTTGAATCAGAATAATTAAGTCCTTCTACTATAATTATTGAATTGCTTGCGAACTCCGCAAGTCTGTATGCCTGATTAAACAATCGCCCATCAATAACTGAAATCCCAAAATCTGCAGTTGTCTTGCGTTTAACAACAAGATGCGGTCGAACAAAATAGTCACCCATTTTTAACTCTTCTATTTTACTTCAAAACCATATTTATCTTCTAATTCCAACTTCAACTCATCTGCATGTTCTCTGTAATCTATCGTTATCCTTTTTTTATATTTTCTTCTTTTTCATATAGGACTAAAAATAGTTGTTAGAAGGTTGAGTTAATTTTATATCTGGATTATCTTCCAAATAATTCTGAATGACTTCAATAAATGTTTGTCCATAATCTCGTAGTTTTTTTTGTCCAACTCCACCAATATTCAGCATGCTTTGCTTATTAACAGGAAATTTTCTACACATTTCATGTAAACTTTTATCTGAAAACACAATATATGGAGGAACCTTCTGTTCCGATGCAATGCCTGTTCGCAAACTACGAAGTTCAGCAAAAAGATCTTTATCATAATCAATAAATGAATTTGAAGAAGTTCTTTTGGCTTTTGATATTGCTTTAAGTATCTGAAACTTTTTTCTCCCGAACAGAATATCACGACCTTTTGTTGTTAAAGAAATACGGTTTTGTTCTTCTATGTGTTTTTTTATTGCTCCTGCTACCGAAAGCTGTCCAAAAAGCTCCATACAATCCGCTTGAGATAAGTGTTTTCCTGCACCATGTGTTGGAAGTTGATAATGTCCGAACTTTTTTATCTGTTTGTCTTCAGAACCCCGGACTATTTTTACTATATGATTTATCCCGAATCTCTCATTTGTGCGAGCAATTGCCGACATCAGGATCTGTGCGTCTCTGGTAGAATCGACCAATTTGGGTTCTCCAAGGCATACATCACATCCTCCACAGTTTTTCTTTTCGTATCTTTCTCCAAAATAATTCAAAAGCGTCTTTCGCCGACACCTTGTTAAGGTAGCAAATTTAACCATTTGACTTAATTTATAGGTTCTCCTCTTCCTTTCCACTTTATCTTCTACCAAGCTTATGAAATAATTATGTGTATTTTCGTCTTTAAAAGAATGAAGCAATAGACATTGAGCAATTTCTCCGTCTCTGCCAGCCCTCCCTGTCTCTTGATAATAACTTTCAATATCCTTCGGCATATCCCCATGAATGACAAAGCGTATATTTGATTTATCAATCCCCATTCCAAACGCAATTGTGGCAACAATTACCTGAATTTTGTCATTATTGAATGCATCCTGATTGCGTTGCCTCTCAATATTGTCCATGCCTGCGTGATACGGAAGTACATTAATATTTTTTGACTTTAAAAACTCTGCTGTTGACTCTACATTTTTTCTAGTCGTTCTATAAACAATTCCAGGAGCATTTTTGTATTTGCCAATAAAGTCAAGAATCTGTTTATCAACATTGCGTTTTCTTTCTGATTGATAAAAGAGGTTCGGGCGATCATAAGAAGCCTCAATTAACAAAGGCTCGTTTAAATTTAAACGCAAAGCAATGTCTTTCTTTACCTTATCCGTAGCAGAGGCGGTAAAGGCGGCAATAGGAGTGTTTGGAAAAAGCTTACGCAATTCAGAGAGAACTAAATAGTCTGGGCGAAAATTATGCCCCCACTCCGAAATGCAGTGCGCCTCATCAATTGCAAAAAAGGATATAGAAATATTTTTGAGCATATCTACAAAATAATCCATAGACAAACGCTCAGGCGAAATATAAAGTAAATCAATATTTCCAAAACGCAATGCCTCCATTACCGCACCACGCTCCTCAGAAATCATCGTACTGTTAAAATAAGCCGCTCGGATCCCGTTCTCACGTGCCCCATCAACCTGATCTTTCATCAAAGCAATTAAGGGACTGATTACAATACATACTCCATCCATTAATATAGAAGGCAACTGATAACAAAGCGATTTCCCTGCACCTGTCGGCATTACCGCAAAAACATCACGCCTCTTCACAATCGCCTCAACTATTTTCCCCTGATTGTCAAGAAAACTGTCAAACCCAAATACTTCTTTTAATTTGCTTTTAATCATGCTTGAGAATTTCTTCTATAAAAAGTTTAAAATCATCAAGATGTTCGGTAATAATCTTGTAAACAATTGCCCAATCTATATCTTGATAAGTATGGACAGCAATATTTCTAAACCCAACCGCATTTTGCATTTTTACTGCTGTTTTTCTACTTGTATACTGAGATTTTGCAAGTATTTCGAATGCATTTCTCATTGTATCTGGAGCAGGGGAATCCGTTTCTGCAATTAAAGATGTAGCAATATCAACACTATTTTGAACCGCACGCTCAAGATTAAGGCATATAATGTCCTGCAAATCATAATCCTCAAGCAAAGTTTCATAATCTGCCGGTGTTTTTTCCTTAATTCGAACAAGGCATTTTCTCAGACTTTCTATTTTATTAAAAATTACTTCATTATTCATTAAGAAATTTCTCCCGCCTTTCTTTAAGTATTCTATTGTAATAAGGCATCATATCGGCTTGATTATACCACATTTTTTTTATTAACTGTGCATAAAGCTGTTTGTCTTTAAGAAAAAGGGGCCTATCCGTAGTTACAGCTTTTTTTAAGATTACACCCGAAACAATCTGTAAATCAATTAAGTCAACTTCACGCCCCAGTGTAAGCGATAACTCTGAAGACAATTTAAGCATAAAACTATAGTCCATTTTCTCTTTGCCACCAATCGCAATATCAATATCACTCGTAACCGTAAAATTCCCCTTCACCAAAGAACCGTACACAAAACAAAGCGTTACTTGAGGATACTTAAATAAAATTTGCTTTATAGAACTTTTGATTTCTTTAGAAGAAGTCATTTTAAAATATCCAGTACATATTAGACTGAGACCGAACTAAATTAGGTAAAAATTTTGTTTTCATCGGATCTTCTTTATCATACATACATATAAGAATGGCATCAACATCTGTTTCGGACAATTTATTTAAAGGCTTTGCTGCATTACCAAGAAAATTATTGATTTCATCATCATAAACCCCCGTAAGTTCAAGATCCCATTCTTTGATTCCTAAATATGCAATCTCTGCCAACTCGCCCGCACCAGCAAATGCAATTGTTGTTAAACCAATATCGGAAAGCTCTTTACATACCGCAGAACTACGTCTGCGTGCCTCATGATAAAACTGCATAGAAAAATCAAGAAATTCATACGTTAAACGTAACTTTTCCTTAATCCCTGTAGGAGTCAGAAAATAATCCCAACGACGAGAATGCTTTTTCTTTATCTTTAAAACTCCTTTAGAAACCATTTTCTTAAGCAACTGATGAGATAACTTTACACTGCACCCTAATTTCGATGCAATCACCCTGTTAGTGATTTGGGGAGAATCCTCGACGTGCTTAAGAATCTCAAGTTCTAAATATTCATTTTTTTCAGGTCTGTTCATAAGTCAGTTCGTCGGTTAGTCCTCTTGTCCTTCGGTCCGCCCATTTGGATACGGCAAAAGAGGCAGAAAGCTAAGTTATCATTTTAGGAATCTCAATGAGAAGACGTTCTTTACAAGCTCCGCCCCCGTCACATCGAAAAACAAGAGGTAACGTTACTTTTGGTAACTATAGATGAAAAAAACAAAAAATAAAGGAAACTTTTCTCTTTTAGTAGATTTCTTCTAAGCGGTTTTCTGGCAACTGAATTATAGATATAGGAGAGCACCTCTTCTGCCAGCGAAGAATCTTCAAGAGCATCAATAAGCACGATAGCCTCCTCCCCATATCAATCCAAGCAATATTGTCGGTATCCTGCCGAACAAAAATCCTGTTAGAAAGTAATGCTATTTTTATCATTAAACTCCTACATTGCCAAGGTGTACATTTTTAAAGCCAGCATCATAAGCCTGTTTTCTAATACGCAAAAGAATCTGAAGCGGAGTAGAAGGAACAGCCTGCATTTTGTAACATGGAAAAAATGCACTAAAATGTAGTGGCACATCAGCTCCTATTTTATCATAAACCCATGTGAGCAGTGCATTTACGCCCCCAACGGAATCGTTTGATCCGGGAATAATAAGGTTGGTTATTTCAAGATGAACACCTGTCTCATGCAAATATTCGAGAGTTTCAAGAACCGGTTCCAAGCTTGATTTTGTCAACTCCTTGTAAAAATTATTCGTAAAAGATTTTAAATCTATATTTGCAGCATCAATATTTTTATAGAAATCTCTTGCGGAGTCCGTAGAAATGTAACCATTGCTGACGCAAACAGTTTTTAGGGAATGTCTTTTTGCGGACTCCGCAATATCCATCCCATATTCAGCCCAGACAGTGGGTTCATTGTAGGTCAATGCTACAGATTCACAATCGTGCTTTAATGCAAGATTAACAATTTCGTCAGGAGAATAGTATGCAGTCGGAATATTTGTGCCTCTTGCAAGAGTATGGTTTTGACAGAATGCACAATCAAGATTACACCCTACTGTCCCAACAGAGAATGTCTTTGTTCCTGGTAAAAAGTGATAAAGAGGTTTTTTTTCTATTCGGTCAATATTCAATGCAGACGGTCTCCCGTAAACGATTGAAACAAGATTGCCATTAACATTTTTGCGGACTCCGCAAAATCCATTTTTATTTTCGGCAATAAGACAATTGCGAGGGCATAAAGTACACTTCACTTGATTGTCCTCGCAACGCTCAAACCAGCGAGCAGGATTATATTTTTTTTCAGCCATATTTTTCCCTTAATTATAAAAAATAAAAATAATATCTGTACAACACATACTTTACATGGTATATTGACTGTACCAAAACGTTTCTCTCATAATTTTACAAAAAAATATATAAAATATAATTAAGGAGTTTGCTTCATGCAAAAAGTTTGCAGAATTACATTCTTTTTATTCGTCCTATTGGTTTCTCTTGAAACAACTGCTGCAGGTCATTTAGTTTCCGCCAGAGTAGAGACCGCATTTCAAGAAGATTGCTTGAAACTTGTCCTAAAAAAAATAAAAAATGCCCGAAAAGAAATTCTTGTAGCTATTTTTACTTTTACACTAGATGATATTGCAGATGAGCTGATAGAAAAAAAGAAAGCCGGTTTAACTGTGTTGGTTAAAGTAGATGAACACCAAGCCGACTCCAAATATACAAAACCTATTGTAAAAAAACTACGTAATGCCAAGATTCAGGTAAAATTAATAAAAATGCCCGCCTATAAACACATGCATCATAAATTTATTGTTATCGACAAGAAAACGGTACTCACGGGAAGCTATAACTTTACCCATTCCGCTACAGTCAGCAACTGGGAAAACTGCGTCTGCATACAAAGCAATATTGTCGCAAATAGATTCCACTCTGAATGGCAACATATAAAAGACAGGAACTGAATTGTTATTTATACCCTACGCAAAAATGTTGCTACAATTTTCATAAAAAAAGAGAAAAGAAAAAAACTAATCAAAAAATCATTGTTTGAAATTCCTATAAAAAAGCCCCGTTTTGCGGGGGTGTTAGCATGGTAAAAGTGTTCGCTTTATCCGATTTTCAGGGGAAAAAGGGAAAGTAGTTGCTCGGTAATTCAAATTCCTTGCTCAAAACAAAACATGCTCGCAACTTAGCTTCCCTATCGTGGATAAAAAAGGGAATCTGAGTTGCTCGATAACTTAGAGCTCTGTAAAATCATTATGAACGAGTCAGTATTAAGCTCAAATAAAGTTCAAAATCTCTGATTTTAAACTCATGCGAGCCTGTATGAAAAGGTTTTTACTTTTTAAAAACCTTTTCGTGCAGAGCCTAGTTCTTTTTTCTCTGATTAGAGTTGAATTTTGCAAATCAAACATTGTATTTCTGATATGCAAACTTATATTCCTAGAAAATGACAATTACTTAATCAGGATAAACCCAAAATGTAATATGAAAGCTTTTTATTATATCAACACTGTTGTTAAAATTAAAAGCTGTGCAAAGCACAGTACTCCAGAGTACTTCGTGCAAAAAAAACGTTCTCTAATTTAGAAAGCTTCGACGAGGGAAGCGAACTTTTTGGAGTACAGAGCAAGCGACCGAGCGACCTTGCAAAGCAAGGAGTGAGGTTCCCGACAGGGAGTAAGGCTCTGCCTCGCTTTTAATTTTACAAGAAATATTGCTAGAAAGTTTTGCCGGAAATAACACGAATATTACTGCTAACAGACTATAACGGAAATGTTAGATGCATTCCCCCTTGTCGCTATTTTGCGTCCTAGACAATGTGGCAAATCTACCTTGGCTGGAAGGCTTATAGAAGATTTTTATAAACCAAATCTAATGAATTACTCAATAATTACAGCAACTAAAAATTCAGCGGAGACTCTAGAACGTTGTCTGGACTCTGTTATGAAACAAAAGATTTTACCGAAAGAATATATATTTGTTGATGCCGACTCTACAGATGAAACTCTGAATATTATTAAATCTGCGGAGTCCTCAAATAAAAATGTTGATTTTAAAATTATCCATCAGAAAGATGATAGCGGAATCTACGGAGCATTTAACATGGGGATTGAAGAAGCATCAAGTGAATTAATCTGTATTCTCAATAGCGATGATTGGTACGAAAAAAATGCAATCAATATTGTTCTTAAAGCATTTACCGACAATCGTGATACTGATATTCTCTATTCTTCAATCTTTTTTCACAATCCAGCTGCCAATAAATACCTTAGGTATCCAAGAAGCTTTCTCTTCCTTCCTTTTATGATGCCTCTTGCTCATCCGACATGTTTTATAAAGAAAAATGTCTATAAAAGAATAGGTCTCTATGATATAAATTATAAAATATCTGCAGATTATGATCTCATATATCGCGCATTTCAAAACAACATAAACTTTTGCGGACTCCGCAAACCACTCGTAAATATGCAACTTGGCGGAACCGCAAATTCCTCAAGAATACTCGCAAGAAAAGAAACTCTCAAAATTGCATTGAAATATTGTAAAATAAAATTCTTGCCATATCTAGCCTACCTCCTCCGAATCCTCCTCTCTAAATAGACATTGCACGAAAAACCTTTTTCACATGGAAGTAAAACATTTTTCAATGGAAGCAAAACCAAAAGTACTTGTGAATTATTTGCATCAAACTCTGGAGTCAAGCAGCGGTTCTCGGTGAATTATAGTTACCCTCAGAAAAAAGAGAATTTCTGATAATGTTTCGCACTGTTTTTAGTTAATTTTAGAAATTTTCCTCGACTTAATGCGGTTTCGATCATTGCAATAAGCT
>JAYEIY010000162.1:0-10560 GCA_034660375.1 Verrucomicrobiota bacterium | reverse complement strand
ATTTGAATTACCGAGTAACTACTTTTCCTTTTTCTAGCAAATTAAAGATAAAAAAAGTACCTTTTTTTGCATGAGGATATGCAAAGTACCTTTTTTTTTGCATGAGGATATGCAAAGTACCTTTTTTTTTGCATGAGGATATGCAACATAACTCCAGGTTATCAAGCAATTCAGATTTTTTTATCCACGATAGGGAATCTGAGTTGCGTGTTCGTCAACCTCAAACCGATGAGTTCTGTACGGCATTCTCAAGACCCGTCTCCCCTGCTTCTTTTTTATTTCTTCGACATACATTTGAAAATCTCTCATTTTTTAAATAGTGGCTATAAAAACACAAAAAAAAGTGAGGTTAATCAAATAGGAGTGATGTGGGGTAAAAAGCGATAAAAAAGTCCTTATTCGTGCATTTGCCATTCCCGTTGGTCATTGCTGATGTAAAATCAACCTCATTGCAAACAAAGTGTGGCAACCCAAACACTTTTTCGTTCAGGGTCTAAATATGTACCTCTTTTATTAGAAAAAAGTAAGATCTTTTTAATTTGTTCTTTTCAATTTATTATCATCACAAAAAAAGCCCCCGAATTCATAAAAAACGGGGGCTTATCATATTAATTGAAGAGAAATTTAAATCTCTGAATTATTGCTATCTACAGCATTCAAAGCCTCAAAAGCCTCTTTAACTCTTGCAGCCATGGTGACCTGACCTTCACGCAACCAAACCCTTGGATCATACTTTTTCTTGTTTGGTTTATCAAGTCCTTCAGGATTACCAATTTGTGTCTCTAAATATGGTTGAAATTCTTTGTAATAATCTCTTACACCACTAGAAAATGCCCACTGCGTATCCGTGTCAATATTCATTTTTACTACACCATAAGAAATTGCTTCCTTAATTTGTTCTTCGCTGGAACCAGATCCTCCATGAAAAACAAAATTAACAGGTCTTTTTGCTGTATCAAATCTCTTCTCAATGAAATCTTGTGAATTCTTCAAGATTTTAGGTGTCAATTTTACATTACCCGGTTTATAGACTCCGTGGACATTGCCAAAAGATGCAGCAATAGTAAAATTGTCACTAACCTTTGATAATTGTTCATAAGCAAAGGCAACATCTTCAGGCTGAGTATAAAGAAGAGAACTGTCAAGCTCTGTGTTGTCAATTCCATCTTCTTCCCCACCAGTACAACCAAGTTCTATTTCAAGAGTCATACCTATCTTACTCATGCGTTTCAAATACTCAACACATATTTCTATATTCTCCTCTATAGATTCCTCAGACAAATCCAGCATGTGAGAAGTAAAAAGAGGAACACCTGAACTCTCATAATTAGCTTCACCAGCATTAAGCAACCCATCAATCCATGGTAATAATTTTTTTGAAGCATGATCGGTATGCAGAATAACAGGAACTCCATACGCTTTAGACATCAAATGAATATGCTGTGCACCACATATTGCACCCAAGATTCCAGCATCCTGCCCGTCTGCTACAGGACACCCCTTCCCAGCAACAAACTTCGCCCCTCCATTGGAAAACTGAATTACAACAGGCGAGTTCACAAGTGATGCAGCTTCAAGAACCGCATTAATAGAATCACTCCCAATAACATTAACCGCCGGAAGAGCAAATCCATTTTTTTGGGCTGCATCAAAAACTACATTCACAGCATCTCCGGAAATAACACCAACACCGACTTTATCAATTAATTTCTCTGACATTATATACTACCCCTTTTTGTTTATTATTAACCAACTAACACAATCTGCTAATGCTACCAATATAGCAAAAAAATATTAAAAAAAATCTCAATATAAGCTCACAACAATTAAAAATAGTTTTTATTCTCAATATATCAAGAAGAAAAATTGTTTATTTTTTTGTTTTTTTTAGCTCTTTTAGAATTTAATTTTTCGATTTTATATGTATTAGTAAAGGAAATCTTATTATTTGCCTTGCAGACTTTGCTAAAAAACAAATAATAGATAAAAATCATTCGCAATAAAGTCTGCTCTAACCAATAACATTAGGATACTTTTATCATGATTAATAAACATATACAAAACTTTATGAAACATTTTCAGATGGAAGGCATAACTTTTGACGATGTAAGCTTAAAAACCCTATATTCAGATCGCCTTCCCCATGAAACATCACTTAAAACTCAGTTCAGCAGAAATATTTCCATAAATATACCCTTTGTCAGCGCAGCAATGGATACCGTTACCGAAAAAGAGATGGCAATTGCAATGGCATGCCTGGGGGGAATCGGAGTTATTCATAAAAATTTAACAGTTAAACAACAGGCTGACCAGGTAAAATGCGTAAAACATTACCTTAACGGATTCATACATGATCCGGTTACATTTGAAGAAAACATGCGCATTTCCGAAGTAATGAAAGAAAAAAAAGAAAAAAAATATCAGTTTTCAGGCTTCCCCATCGTTAACTCTCAAAATAAACTCTCTGGAATCCTTACGTCAAGAGATCTTAAATTTGTAAAAGACTGCGAGAAAACAGTAAAAGAAGTGATGACAACAAAACTTATCACGGCTCCAAAGGGAACTACGATCAAAGAAGCATTGAATATTATGAGAAATTCTAAAATTGGAAAGTTGCCTATTGTTGATACAAAAGGATTACTTTCAGGACTATACAGTTTTCATGATTTAAAAATGCTCGTTGAAAATATCGCACCAGAGTATAATAGAGATAATAATCACCGCCTAAGAGTCGCAGCAGCAATAGGTCCCCATGAATATGAACGCATTGAAGCTCTGACAAATGCCGAAGTTGATGCTCTTATTATTGATACAGCTCACGGACATTCAAAAGGTGTTATAGAAACACTTGCTTACCTTAAGAAAAAATTTGATAATATTGATGTAATTGCAGGAAATATAGGCACCGGAGAAGCAGCTAAAGCACTACTGGATGCAGGTGCTGATGCCGTCAAAGTTGGAATTGGTCCAGGCTCTATCTGCACAACAAGAGTTGTTGCAGGAGTCGGAGTTCCTCAATTAACCGCCATCTATGAAGCAGTAACAGCGCTTAAAGGCAACATCCCCGTCATCGCTGATGGAGGGATAAGATATTCTGGAGATGTAGCAAAAGCCCTCGCATTTGGTGCCTCAAGCGTCATGATGGGCGGCGTCCTTGCGGGAACAGAAGAAAGTCCAGGAGAAAAAATACTTCACCATGGAAGAACGTATGTAATATACAGGGGAATGGGAAGTCTTAAAGCAATGAAAACATCCAAAGGCAGTAGACAAAGATATAATCAACAGGACGAATTGGATCAAAATAAATTGGTGCCACAAGGCGTAGAATCCATGATTCAATACAGAGGAACAGTAGAAAGCGTAATACACCAATATGCTGGAGGAGTCAGATACTCTCTAGGATATAATGGAGCAAGCGACTTCGTAGAACTTCGGGAAAAAGCACAACCTATAAAAATAAATACAGCTGGCTTACAAGAAGCACATCCACATGATGTAAAAATATCTAAAGACGCTCCAAATTACTCAGAATAAAAATTTGACCATCAAGAACCATGAAGGATAGAAATGAGTAAGAAATTTAAAAATTGAAAACCTGTATCCTTCCTGAACTTCATGGTGAAAATAGCATAAGGACATGAGTAAAAGATTATGAACTTAAAAATACGGATTATCGCGGAGACATCAATATCTATATGGTAAAGAAAAAAACAATTTTTTTCTATTTGCAGTTTGTACTCTCAATATCATGTGCTACTTTCAATCGTAATAATGATATTTGAATCATTATTTACTTGTTATTATTATTTTTTTTCACCTATCATAATTAAAAATAAGGACTGAAGACTATGAAATTTAAACTGATTTTTGTTTTTCTTATACTTATTTCCGTTCTCTCATACGGACAAAGAGGCTTTAATAAAGCTAGATTAAATGTAGAAATAATATTTGATAAAGAATGTGATTTTACATACTTCATTCCGCCGACTTACAGCGGTGTCAAACCTCTTATTTCTGGGAGAGGAGATAGAACGGAATGGCTACAACTCCTAATAAAGTATAAATTGACTTCAAAATCCAAAGAACCTCTATGGATTGATGAATTAACTTTTGATTGGTGTATTTTCTCTAAAACAACAAAAAGATATATCTTGTCCAAAAAAACTGTTACATATTTAGATGTTAGCACAGATAAATCAGTAAAATATGCAGCAGTCTACATAAGACCTCAAATTATAAAGAGATATTTTGATGGGAAAGAGGTAGATGAAGATGAATTCGTTGTTCGGATTCAACCTCGAATTAATGGTAAAAAACTTGGAGAACCTAAGATTATTACTGACAAAAAAAATTATTCCCGCTTGGGTGCATTCTGGACTTATGAACAAGGACCTAAAGTAAACGTACTTCCAAATGGCTTACTCAATAAACAACAGACTCCATTTGCTCCTATTGATACTGATATATTTCAATTCATCAAACCATCAAAACAGGAGTAATTCATTTTGTTACAGGCATCTGACTATATACTTGCTGTTGATATTGGTGCATCCAGTATAAAATTGGCAGAATTCGCATTTCCGGATGATGATACGATAGTTCTCACAAAATTTGTCTGCAAAGGATACGATTTAAAATTAGCAGAAGCAGATAAGTCTATTCAGATTGCTACTCTATTGAAAAAGATTCTAATAGAAAATGATTTCGCCTCAAATAAAGTTCTTGTCTGTGTATCTGGACAGTCTGCCTTTATTCGTTTTGTCCAACTCCCCCCCGTATCAGGAGATGAATCTCGAGTCAGACAAATCGTAGAATACGAGGCACGTCAAAATGTCCCCTTCTCTATGGATCAGGTTATCTGGGATTATCAACTTATAGGAGAAGGAAAAGAGGGAGAAGAACTTGATGTAATGTTCGTGGTCATAAAAAATGACATTGTTGAAAAAGTAACAAATGCTGTTCAGGCCGTTGGTTTAGAACCTTTACTTGTAGATGTTCCTCCAAGTGCTATCTATAATGCTGCTCGCGCAAATAATTTGGGAATGGAAAACTGTATTATGCTTCTGGACATAGGAGGACGATCTTCTAATCTCATTTTTATCGAAGGAAATAAATTTTTTGCAAGGACAATCCCTATTGCAGGACACTCCATTACGCAACAGATTGCAAAAGAGTTCGGAATTAGTTTTGAAGAAGCAAATGAACTAAAACACCGTCACGGATTTGTTGCCCTAGGTGGTGCGTATGAAGAACCAGAATCAGAAGTAGCTGCTATAATTTCCAAGATTGTAAGAAATGTCATGGCAAGGCTACATGGAGAAATAAATAGATCTATAAGCGTATATGCTTCTCAACAAAAAGGAAGTCGTCCTACAAAACTTTACCTAGCGGGTGGAAGTTCCATTCTCCCCTTTACTGAACGCTTTTTTGCTGAGAAATTACGAGTTGAAACATCCTATTTTAATCCATTTCAAGTGGTTCTTCTGGCTCCAGAAATAAAAAAACAGGAACTAGAAGAAGTGGCGCACACTTTTGGAGCAGTGATAGGTATGGGCGTCCGTCACAATATGGAATGCCCTGTTGAAATTAATATTATTCCGGAACAAATACGAAAACAACAATTTTTTGCAAAAAAGAAGCCATATCTTCTAGATGCATGTGCACTATTTATACTTCTCTTCAGCATTCTCTTTTATGTACACAACAAACAAGCCAAAGAATATAAGATGGCTTATGATTTCAACAAAGGAAATGTCACAACACTAGAAGGTTATGCAAGAAAAATTGAGGATGAAAGGTTTAAAGTACAAGAATATTTACAAAATTATGATAGACTGGAGAAAATACTCAGATCTCGTCAAGGATGGTCTGGACTAATAAATGAATTACAAACAATAATCCCCTCTTCTATGCTTATTGAATCAGGTATCCCTATTATTGGTGAAATAAAAGTATCTAACAAAAAGGAAGAGAAAAAAGATGTCGCTACACAAAAAGACGAAGAAAAGATATCACGCCTGTTTGGGACTTCTTCACAGAAAGAAAAGAAAAATAAAAAAAAGGCTAAAGGTACATTTGATAAAATTGGTGGAATTACCATAACTGGCTACACCTTAATATTCCCCATAAATGAAAAAATGGAAATTAAATCTAAAGATAGAAAAACAATCGAAAAAATGACTCCTAAACTCAAGAAAGAAAATATTTTTGAAAATAAAACAAATAAAGTTAATGAAAAGAAATATACCTCCCCCGAAAGAGATTTGCTAAAGAAACTCGAAAAATCAACAATATTTGCAAAAAATGGCTCAACCATAATGACATATAGTGCTTCTGATAAACATCGTAACCTGAGTTATTTCTCTATTCGCCTTAAATTAAAAAGCCCCATATCACTGGAAAAACTTTAAAAATGACATTTATAAAGAAAAATTTAATATTTTTTATTGTTGTCTTAATAACTCTTCTTGTCTCTATTTTTCTTATTTTTAAGATATTGACAGCAGCTGATGATACAGTCAAATATAAAAAAATGGTTCGCAATCAACAAGAGATTTCAAAAAAAATAACTTCCACCAAGATTCTTCCAACAAGGAAAAATCTTGATATTGCAAGAGAAAATAAAAGATTGGTGAAAGAAAATATAGATCATTTGGGAATTTGGTTAGAAGAAAAGTACAATTTACCCAATGAGGTTGTCCCTGGACTCGATTGTTCCAGAAGATTAAAACGAGATTGTATTGATTTAGCACAAAAACTTCGTAAAAATAATGTGGATTTTTCTCCCGAAAAACTCTTTGCGTTTGAGGATATTACAAACTCTCAAAGCATTCCTTCAAAAAAACTTGTTATAATGGTTCTCAAACAATTAAAAGTCATTGCAGAATTTGTAAATATGCTTTCTAAAGCAAAAATAAACTCTATCTCAGATATATCATGGGAAAAAGGCAGAACGCTTATTGATAACGGCATTTTTAAATATATGCCAATAGAGATTTCTTTTAATGCCTCATGCGAATCAACAAGAAAATTTTTAAATATTATACAAGATTCAAAATACTTCTTTATAATTAGAAAAATTAGCTTTAATAATAAACAAGAAAACTATTCATCAGCAATGAGTAATGAAATATCATTTGGTGCAAAATATATAGAAGAACAAAAATTAGAGACAAATAGAAAAAATCCCCTTCGTAATCCATATAACACAAAAAATCAACAAAACAAAATAGTTCCTAAAACAACACGAAAACAAAGAGATTTGACTAAAAATGAAAGAAAAATTATCTATAAAAATGTGTTAAGTACTATTATTAACTTAGATCTTGTACAATTTGAAATAACTAAAAAAGAAAAAGAAAAATGATACTTAATTTTTTAAAAAATCATTATGAAAAAATTGCAATTGTTTTTTTTGCTCTTACAATTGTGATTATTCTTCTGGCTCTCTCGGGTAGCATAGGCAAAGTCAAAAAAGAAGTACAAGAATTAATGGGAGATACTTTGTTCCCTCCATCAGCAAAAAATATTGAAGAATTTTCTGCAGATAAATTTAAGGGACAAAAAATTGTAACCGCAAAAACAGAGAATTTTTGGGAAAAACCTTCAAAAGACGAAAAAATTCTCTTTTCTTTCCCCAAGCATATCTTATGTGTAAATTCTCTATGCAAATCCATTATTCCATTTTCTGCGGAGAAATGCCCATTTTGCGGAGCAGAACAATATAGAGAAAAAATTGTAGTAAATCCCAACGAAGAAAAGGAAAAAGGACCTAAACCCGAGGATGATAACGATAAAGATGGGATAGCCAATATGGATGAAGATAAATTCTCGTTTCTTAATCCAAATAATCAATATGATGTTTTTCTAGATCAGGATAATGATGGCTTTACCAATAAAGAAGAATTTTTAGCTAAAACAAAAATGGATGATCCAACAAGTCACCCTCCATTAGTTTCTCTCTTGAGACTATACAATATTAAATCAGAAAAACTTAACGTTATATTTAAGAATCATATTGTCAATGGAGATGACAAAAAGAATTGGGACGTACTTCTTAATCGTTTTGTAAAGGGTAGGATGCGAACAACTTTTATGAAAATAGGGGATAAATTTAAAGCTGGTGGAATAGGTTACCAAATAAAGGATATTACTCCAAAATATAAAGAAGTAATAAATAAACGTCTTGGAACAAAAGAAAAAATTGATATTTCTGAACTGATTTTAATACAATTTAAAAAAATTAAAGGGAAAATACAAAAAGAAGAAATTATTCTAAAAACAGGTGAAAAATCTACAAAAACAGGAAAAATAGTCGTTTTTGCATATTTAGCAGGACGAACTATGAAAGATGCACAAAAAATAACAGCTTTAAGCGATGAAGAATTTAATCTCACCATTAAAGATCTTAATGGAAAAATAATTTCAAATGAAACTTATATACTTCTCGGAATAAGAGGACTTAGAGCAGTTATTATAAAAAATAAAATAAACAACAAAAAGCATTCTATAACTCCTCTGACAAGAGCAGATCAAAGAAGATTTAAAGTAATAAATAATGCAAGTCAACAAATAAAAGCACATGAATTAGAAAAACAAAAAGAACAGCTAAGAAGAAGCTTGCTCGATAGATAAATTTCACTAATAATTAAAACTATTTTCCCATAAATAGATGCAAAAATAATTTATAACAATGGAGGTTTAAATGAATATTTTTTCCCGCACCCGTATCAAAAACATAGCATTAACCCTAACCCTTTTAAGTTTTATATTCTTTTCTTGGAATTTCTCATTTTCCCAAGATGATCTGGGTGATCTTGATTTAGACGATAATTTGTTGCTGGAAGAAAATTTAGATGATGATCTCTTTGGAGATGATTTAAATGAAAATCTTCTGGAAGAAGATTTAATGAATGAAGATGCCTCAATAGATGAGAACCAAAAGAATCCACTAGAGATAAAAGAAGAAGAAATTAAAACAAATTTAGATGTTGATGACGCTCTATCTGATGACGCTCTATCTGATGACGCTCTATCTGATGACGCTCTATCTGATGACGCTCTATCTGATGATGCTTTATCTGATGATGCTCTGTCTGATGACGCCCTATCCGATGATTTGCAAGTAGAAAAAGACGAAAATATTCCAATAAAAACTATCCCTAATGATGCAATTCCTACTAATGTAAGTAATAAAAATGAAAAACAGGGAATCCCTGAAAAAATTCAAGAACAAGAAGAAGAAATCCTGCAAGCAGCGAAAACTGAAAAAATAATTAAAAAGTCTGATAAACCAACAAAAGAAGAAATCCAAAAAGCCCTTATTAGATCCTTAGGAAAAGAAATGGCAAAAGGAATAATAATGGAAACAGAAACAAAGGAAGCTGAAAGAGTGCAGCCAAAACCCAATGAACTCAGTATTAATGAAAGAGTTCGCCGTGAAGAGATTTTTCTCCAAGCTGAAAAACTTGCTAAAGAAGGAGCAAAAGCATACACCACAAATGATTATCTGCAAGCTCTAGAAAAATATAATGCCGCAGATTCAAAATTGCAGGAAGCCAGCAGAAGTGCTCCAAAAGTCATAAAAAGACGCGAGGAAATTAAAGATATACTCTCATCTATAAATGAAGATTGGGCTGATACTTTGATAAAAGAAGGAGAGAAATTGGCAAATATAAGTAAATTCGACGAAGCTAAAAAGAAACTCCTAAATGCTGCACAATATGCACCAAGAAAAACAGCTACTATAGATGTAAAAATAAAAAAAATAAATGAAATAAAAAAAAACTATGAATATGCCAGTAAAATTTCTCCGGCAAATGTCGACACAGACAAAGCTCGAAGAGATGAAAAAATAGATATCCTTTTTGAACAAGGAAAAATATTCTTCAGAAATAAGCGATATACTGATGCACGCGACCATTTCGAGCAGATACTACTTAAGAATCCATATAATATAAAGGCTATTAGATATTTACGAAAAATTAATGACAATCTTCTGGGTGCTGCTAATGAAAGACGCGCAGCTATGCTTTCCCAACGAATAGCAGAAGTCCGTTGGAAATGGAGCGATCCTGTAACTCCTGTAATAGCAGGACCATCTGTAGGCAAAAAAGAAGAAGCACAAGAAAAAATAGATTCCTTAGAAAAAATAACATCAAAATTGGATAATATTATAATTCCTAAAATAGAGTTTACCGATGCTACAATAGCAGAAGTTGCAATGTTTTTGAAAACACGTAGTAAAGCTTTGGATCCCGAAGGAGAAGGTGTAAATATTTTTCTTCAGATGAGTGAAGCTCAAGGAACTACAGCACCAGCTACTGTCGCTGTTCCTGCCGCCGGCGGTTTAGGTGGAGATGATTTCGGAGGAGGAGACGATTTTGGTGGTGACGATTTCGGTGGTGACGATTTCGGTGGTGACGATTTCGGTGGTGACGATTTCGGTGGTGATTTTGGTGCTCCCGCTGCTGATACACCTGCTGCTCCAAAAGGAAAGCTAATAACCATGAATTTTGATAAAATACCGCTTGGAGATGCAATAAAATATATTTGTCAAGG
>JAYEIY010000161.1:0-2120 GCA_034660375.1 Verrucomicrobiota bacterium | reverse complement strand
CGTGGAGTTTTTTTTCTGAGGTTAAACCAAGAGTTATGTTTGAGAATATTTCTTCACTATAGAATGAAAATTGTAATATACTTGATTTTCTTTTTTTTGCAATATTCAAAAGATCAGTAAAATTACGACCTGCTCCGCTATATGTTCCTGGAATAAGTGATATGTGCCAATCATCGTTTATTATTTGTTCCTTAGCTTTATCAGGATAAGTATATCCTGAAGTTGAAGATAGAAACAAGCTTTCAGGGTCATTGCTTTTCAAAGAATGAGAGGGCTTCTGAATAGCTTGCAGAAAATATTTTTTACCATCAAGAGTCTGTATGAGAGCTTTTTTATAGGAGTCAAGTATTTTGGGATTACCTGTAACTGTCCAATCGACAATTCCTTTAGCTTCATTTTCATATTTGCGATGATTAAACCAATTTATTGCTTTAAGTTTTGGGAATCTTTTTCTTATATTTTCTGCAAAAAGGTTTTTTTCTTTAATATTATAGATTTGCTTAATCCACGCAAGTTTTATAGATTCTTCGCTTTCCCCGTCTGTTCTTTCGGTATTGTAGAAGGCACTTGTTTCGGGAATCATCATGGGTTTATTATGAGTAGAGGAAAATATTGAGTAGAAGTTGGTGAGAGGATCATTTTCGAAACGAGTTCCTGTCAAGGTTTTTTGAGAATTGTAAGGGTAATACGGGTTCATTTTCTCCCCATGGGTATTCTTTTCCCCAGTGATAGATTGTCATTCCGACCCAATCTACAAATTCATCTCCCGGATAATATGGGTTATACATATCATCTTTTTCGGAAATAACTCCGTCATTATTTGTATCTAAGATATTAAATGAATCTGAATTTGGTTTTACCAGATATTTTCCTCCGGCAAATGGATATCCTGCCCCGTTATTAGGAGCCCATAAGATAGCAGTTTTTTTCGTTTTTGAGTGGATTTATTTTGCAAGGATGCGAAATTTCTGGATATATTTTTTTGGTTGCTGTCCCCATGCATACCAGCTTCCATTCATTTCGTGTTCAAAACGGATAATAATTCTTGCATCTAGGTCTGAACATATCTGGACAAGTTCTCTGCATGCTTTTGGAGTGACTGTATTAAGTCCATTGAAAGGCTCAAGAGTTACTAAAGCAATGGCTCCTGCATTTTTACATTTTATTATAAAGTTTTTAACCTTATTGTTGCTTGTCAGGGGGAAATGGAAAAATTCAACAAAGACGGCATGATTAATGCCCGTTTTTTTATTAAATGCTTGTGGTGTTTCTTTTGAAAAATTTATATTTGCGCCTACATAACATTTTCCATTTGGGGGTTCCAGGCGTGCCAATGGTATTGAGTTTCCGTATAAAAATGTAGAAAAAGTAAGAGTAAAAAAATAGCGAAAGAAATCGTTTTGTACATAATTTTCCTTTTGTTTTAGAGTCTTGAGATAGAATCTTTAAATATTTTTAATGCTTCAGGACTTGAGTCTATATTTCATTCGCGTTCTTTGCAGACGTTAAACCAAAAAATCCATTCTATTCTGGGGAAATCGTTTATAAGCGATTGAAATGCGTCTTTAATCCACTCTGATTTATTATGTGGAAATGTTTCTGCTTCATATTCACCAGTTCCGAATTCTGCAATCATTAGTGGCGTTTTTGGAGAAAGTTCAGAGACCTGATCATATATAGTACGAAAGCAGTTTTCAAATGTGGCGAGGGGTTGTTTCCCTTCAAATTCGGGATAAAAATTATAAGCATCGAAAGCGATCCAATCTACATATTCTGAGCCCGGCCAATAGTTTTCTATATGATTCCAGGAATCGCTGTCCGGAGTTCCCCCTCCAATTCCATTGGGAGACCAAAGCCACTTTGCATTATGGGCTTTATTTTTTCTAAAAATATCAACAATATGTATCCAGGTTTTTAACGTTTTATCTGCATTCTTTCCATTTTTGAATCCTGACCATGTATACCATGTTCCATTAAATTCATGGAGAAGACGAATGAGAGCGCCAAGCGAAGCTGGCGTAAACAAGCTGGACAATCCAGCACGGATAAAGGTTAGCCACCAGTCCGGAACGGAACCATGCGCATGGTAAGGTAACGAGCCATGTGAAGCCATGGGAAAG
>JAYEIY010000160.1:0-10685 GCA_034660375.1 Verrucomicrobiota bacterium | reverse complement strand
CTGGATGGATCTCTTGATAGAAGTCGTAGCGTGAACAGTATGGCACTTTATTTTTCTGCTGACAATATTCTTGCAGGATTTGAAATTAGATACAATACTTCAAATCCTTATAAAATTAGAAAAGTCCTTCGCAATCTGGAAAATGCAGGTTTTAAAAAAATAACAGAAAATCTTTACAAGGGCAAATACAAAGGAAATGATGTTATAGCAAAAAAAACGATAGAACCTGTTAGAAAAAATAGAAAAGGACTGGTTCTAAGAATCTTTTCTAAAGAAATGTTTAGATCTACTAACAAAAATGCAGGACCGAAAGGACCAAGCAGTCAGTGAGTTAGTCAGTCAGTGAGTCAGTCAGTGAGTCAGTCAGTGAGTCAATTAGTCAGTTAGTCCATCGTTCACTAATTCACTAACTCACTGATTCTGCTCATGTCTGGATAATTTTAAATGCACTTTCTTCGGCTTTTCTTATTATTTCTTCTTCTTTCGGAACTTTCCTATTTTGCATAAGGATTTCTCCATTGCAAATCATGGTATCTACAGAGGAACCATTCATTGAATAAACTATATTTGATACAGGGTCATGTAGCGGGCGTGCTTCTGGAATGTTAAGATTAAGTAATATGATATCAGCAAGTTTGCCCGGTGCAATCTGACCAGCATTAATTCCCATTGCAGAAGGTGGGAATTTTGTTGTAACATGCAAAATGTGTTCGGCAGGCATATTCGTATTTTTGCCACTAAAATGTTTTTGGAGAATTGCAGCAATTTTCATTTCTTCCATCATGTCTAAATTATTATTTGAAGAACATCCATCAGTCCCTAAAAGAACAGTGGCTCCAGCATTTTCGAGAGCAATTATTGGACAGGTCCTTCCCGAAACAAGTTTCATGTTTGAAACTGGATTTGCTATTGCTTTTGCATTGGAATCTGCGATTAAAGCGATTTCCTTTTCGCTTAACCAATTTGAGTGGGCGGCATAAGTTTCAGGTGAAAGAATTCCCAGTTTATCCATATATTCAAAAGGTCGGCATCGATGTTTTTTTATGCATTCATTTACTTCAAACTCTGTTTCTGACAGATGGATGTGATATAAGAGATTTTTTTCTTTTGCAAAGTCTCCAGCCCACTGCAAAAGTTCTGTTGATACTGTATAGATTGCATGCGGTCCAAGAGCAATCGAAATCCTCTCATTTTTATCAGAAAATTCGAAAACTTCTTCTTTGCAGCGTTTCTTGGTGTCTTCAGCGTTTTTTTTATCAAAATTATCAATAAGCACGGATGAAAGATTAGCGCGAAGTCCCATTTCTTCTACCGCCCTATATGTTCCAGCAAGATGCCAGTACATATCCATAAAAAAAACAGTCCCGCTTTTTATCATCTCAAGACAGGCAAGCCTGGCTCCGTTATAGACATCTTCTTCCGTTAATTTTGCTTCTTTTGGCCAAATGTAGCTTTGTAACCATTCCATTAAAGGTAAATCCTCTGCATAACCACGAAAAAGAGTCATTGCTGCATGAGTATGCATATTGTAGAATGGGGAGAGTGCGAGCATTGACGTTCCATCTATGATGGTATCGGCATCTTTTATGATGGATCCCACCGATTTAATGATATTCCCGTCGATAAAGATATTTGTTCTTCTTTTATCTCGCAATAATACATCTTTTATAAAAATACTCATTTCTTTTCCTTTTTTGAATAATGGATGGCAAAATAATATTCTTTCCGCTAAAAATAGTATCTCATATTAGAATAATCAACAAAATTTATCCCTTAAGATTATATTTTTATAAATATTTTGCATAATATTTGTAATTTTTATTTTTATAGGCATCTTTTATGGATTTGAAGGAAATCTTCTCTGTTAATAAAAAACAATGATAAAAGAGATATAAAAATGTATAATAAAGAAATAAAAGTTGTTGATTGTACAATACGTGATGGTGGTTTGATTAATAAGTGGCAATTTTCTCATGATATGGTAAAAAAGGTTTTTCAGGCAATCAATGCTTCAGGAGTTGACTATATGGAAATGGGATATAGGGCTTCTACAAAGATGTTTCCTCCCGAAGAATATGGTACGTGGAGATTCACACGTGATCATGTTGTTCGTGAGATAATAGGAGATACAGAAGTAAAGGCTAAATTGGGAGTTATGGTTGATATTGGGCGTGTAGAAGAAGAAGACATACACCCTGCCGATGAAAGTCCCCTTGATTTTTTCAGAATAGCTACTTATCTGAAGGATGTAGATAAGGCTATCGAACTTGCCAAGCTGATTGTGGATAAAGGATATGAAACATTTATTAATATAATGGCAATTTCTGCGGTAAGCGATTCTGATTTAGCAGAAGGGTTACAGCAAATAAGTGATGAAACAGACGTAACATGTGTTAATATTGTAGATAGTTTTGGTGCTTTGATGCCACATAGAGTGGCTCAACTTGTAAATATCTATAAGGATAATCTTAAAAAAGGAAAATCTGTAGGAATGCATGCTCATAACAATTTGCAGATGGGTTTTGCTAATAGTCTTGAGGCAATCAAAGAAGGAGTTTCTTTTTGTGATGCAACCATAACTGGTATTGGTAGGGCAGCAGGCAATTGTCCGATGGAATTGCTCCTAACCGATCTGAAAAATCCTAAATATAACATAGAACCAATCTATCAGGTTATGGAAGATGTTTTTGTCGATCTACGCAAAGAAATAGAGTGGGGATATCTTATCCCATATCTAATTACTGCGGCTCTGAATGAACATCCCAGAGCTGCTATGGCATTAAGAAATTCGGAAGATAAAGACAAATACGCTGAATTCTATAAAACCATGACAACACCGGAGTGTGAAGTCAATTAAAAAATTCGTAATACTTATGCTCCTCTTCTTCTTGATCTATAAGCAGTAGAGGAGTTTTTTATTTATAAATTACAGAGTCAAACAACCTGCTATTTTTTATTTTTCAGAGAAATTATTTTGAATTTTCAATCTCAACAGATATACTCCATACTGTGTTTTTAAATCATTGCATAATATTTTTTATTAAAAAAAAAGACGAAAATAGTGAAAAAATATATAAAATTCTCTTTATCCTTTTTGTTTTGTATTTTTCTTTTTCAATCATCTATTCTTTTTGCTGATCAAAAAAGGATTAGTTACGAGGAGTCCTCTGACGCTCGGCAGATTTGGATTAATGGTTATTCGATGATGAAAGAGGCAGAAAAAGTGGAACAGGAGAAAAATTTTTCTAATTCACTTGATCTATACAAATCATCTCTGGAGTTATTTGAGAAGGTTAGAAAAAAACATTCAGATTGGAATCAGGCTCTTGTTGATTTTCGAATAAATTATTGCAAAAAACGTATCAAAAAACTATCTTTACTGGTGGACAGAGAAAAAGATGACTATTCCAAAGAAAAGATTATAGACCTCTACAAAAAAATGAGTCTAGTTCTTAAAAAATATAAAAAGGCATACAAAAAATCTAAAGAGAAAAATAAATATCTAAAAACAGCTCTGCAGGAAGCCAGAAACGAGGCTGCAGAAAATACGACAGTACATAACAAAATGAAAGAATTGATGATTGCAAGCAAACAATTACAGTCAAAAATCAACTCTCAGCAAAAGATTATAGAACACCTCAAAAAAGAGTTTAAAAAACTCTCTGAAAATGAAAAAAACAATGAAAAATGGGAAATTCTTAAGAAAAAATATGATGCAACTGAGATAAATAAGGAAAAAATAAAAAAACTTCTCATAAAATATAAGTATGCATACAATAACATAAAAAAACGAATGAAGGAAATCTCGCTGCAAAAAACAGAAATAGAACAAAAATTTAAAAGGGTAAATGAAGAAGAAATTAAATCGCAAAACCAAAAATTATCTCTGCAAAAAAGAATATCCACACAAAAGATAGAGATACAGGATATAGCCAACAAACTGAAACAGAAAAATACAGATGTGGAAATCTTAGAAAAATCAAAAGAAAATTTAATCAATAAATTTGAAGCTATCAAAAAAAGCAATGATTCTCTCAATGCGGTTTCTGAAAGGAATCTTGCACTTATAGAGAACAATGCCAATTTAAATAAAGAGTTGCTAACTGCAAAAGAAAAAGAAAAACATCAGACAAAAATTATTGCAGATTTAAACAAAGAACTCCTAAAAAGTGAAGAAAAAGAAAAACAGCAAATATTAGTTATAGCTAATCTAGCAAAGAATCTTAAAAACAATAAACGTGATTTAGAAGAGCTTAAGATAAAATTAAAAAAAATGGGTTCAGTAAATACGATTGTTGAAAAAGAAAAATATCAGACACAGTCTATCGTTAATCTGAAAAAAACTTTTGAACAAAAAGACAGAGATTTAAAAATATTCAAGGAAAAACTGCGTTCAGCAATTACATCTGCAGAAAAAGAACAAGCCTACACAAAGATTGTTAATACGCAACTTGAAAACTATAAAAAAGAACTAAAGGAAACAAAAAAGAGATTATCAGAGATTAATAAAAAAAATATAGAGATTGCTGAAGAGACAAAGAAAAGATACAAAAAAGAGACTAAGGTTTTTGAAGACAGGAATTCTGAGCTAATTGAAATAGCTAAACAAATCCCAGAATTGAATAAGAAAATAGAAAAAATAGAAAAAATAGAAAAAGAAAAAGAACAAATAATTGATGAGAAAAATAGATTAAAAAAACAGGTAACCAGTCTTGATATAAATCTTGAAAAAAAAGAACTCGCCGAAAAACACCTGAGAAATGAAAATACTTTATTAGTCAAGAAAAATTATGCTTTGCGTTCACAATTAAAAGAACAGAAAAAGCTTTATACAACAAAGATGAAGGAAGTAGCTAACCTTACAGATTTAAATGCTGAAATAAGCGAAGCTCGCTTAATTATAGAAAAAAGAAATTTAGCAATAAACAAGTACCAAGATATAATAGACGAATTGCAGAAAAACTATAAAGAAGAAGTCGTGAAAAATAAAAATACTTCCAATAGTTTGAAAGAATGCCTCGCAGATCTTAAAAGAATAGAAAAAAACTACAGAACATCTGAAAACCTATCGAAATATTATAAAGAAAAAACTGAAAAAGAATTAAAAATACTAAAAAAAGAACTCTCTAAATTCAAAGAAGATATACAGGTAATAGAAGGAATGAAAACCGCTCTTAAAAAATCTGAAGAAAAAATAAATAAGCTGAATACTCTTCTAAATAAAGAGATAAAACGAAATGTATTGTTGCAGGATGATTTTGATAATGATAAAACCAATCTTAAAGAGAACAGGATAGTACTTCTGGAAAATAAGTATCAAACGCAGATTACACAGTTAAATAGCATAATAAAAGAACTAAGACAAGAGTTAACAAACTATAATAAAAGCATTAAAAATAAAGAAAAAGCTTTTCTAAAAGAAAAAGATAAACAACTCGCCTACATAAAAAAACTTAAAGAAAAAATTGAGAAAGACGAAAAAACATCCACAACAACTAAATATCTTATTCATAAAATTACACGACTACAAAATGACCTTAACAAAATTCAAGATCAATATACTTCCTTAAAGGAAAAAGTTAATCTAAATAAAAGAATAGAAAAAATAGTTCCTCAGTTTTTGCCAGAAAGAGAATATGTCAATATGGATTTTGATAAAAAGATAAGAATAAGAGCAAGAATGAATCAGGCTATTGCGGCTGAAAAAAATAAAAAAATGCAAACTGCAATATTCAATTATGAGAAGATTATAGAGTCAGACTCGCAAAATAAAACAGCACTTCTTAGGCTAGGCAATATATATATAAGAGAAGGAAACCACGAAGAGGGAATAAAGTACTTGAAAAGAGCATTTTATCTCTCTCCAGACGATAAAGATATACTTTTACCTCTCGGTTTTGCTCTTATAAAAGAAAAACAGGAACCAGATCTGGCAGTATCGTTGCTGTTGAGAGCTGTTGCTTTCAATCCTGAAAATTCTACACTTCATCGGTCTTTGGGAATAGGTTTGCAGAGCCTTGGCTGGTCAAATGCAGCACTCAAACAATTTAAACGTTCTTTTGATTTAGATTCAAAAAATATTAATACAGCATTCAATATTGCTGTTCTATACATTGCCGACGCAAAAATGAATAATGCCAAAAAATGGTACGAAAAAGCTAAAAAACTGGGTTGTGAAAAAGACCCTGGACTCGAAGAACTTTTTTATAGTTCTGAAAAATAATATTTAGACAGTGTATGAAAAGTCTTCTAACAAAGTGAAAAAGGCCTTTCGTGTAATGTCTATTTAAATTAACAAAAAAAAGGATTTGCATGAAAACAACAAAAAAAGTAGCATTTTTATTCCCAGGACAGGGATCACAAACAATAGGAATGGGAAAAGAATTATATGAAAAATTTCCCGTAGCAGCTGAACTGATGAACAAAGCAAATGAAATAACACAACTTGATATTAAAAAACTTTCTTTTGAAGGACCTATAGAAGAACTTACGATGACAGATAATGTTCAGCCCGCCATCACAACGGTAAATCTCATGTATCTAACCGTTTTAAAAGAAAAAGGAATATCATGTACTCTTACAGCAGGACATTCTCTTGGAGAATACAGTGCATGTGCAGCAGCAGGGGTAATCTCTTTCGAAGATGCAATAAAACTTGCAGCTTTAAGAGGAAAATATATGCAGGAATGCGCCAATGCAAATCCTGGTGCAATGTCTGCTATATTAGGATTAAAACCAGAGAAAATTGAAGAAATTCTTTCAACTATAACCTCTTGTGGAATAGTACAGGTCGCAAACTATAATTCTATAAGTCAAAGCGTTATTACAGGAAATTCCGATGCTGTGGAAGCAGCGAATATTGCATTAAAAGATGCTGGTGCAAAAAGAGTCGTTCCACTGTCAGTTTCAGGACCATGGCACTCTCCACTCGTGGCAGGCGCAGCAGATAAACTCGCAGAAACAATAAAAAATTGTGCATTTAATGATCCAAAAATCCCATTAATACAAAATGTAACCGGTGATTACGTAAAAACAGCATCTGAAGTAAAAATAAACCTGTTGAGACAAATAAGCAACTCTGTACAATGGGTCAAAACAATGGAACAAATGCTCGCCGACAATACAGACGCTATAATAGAAGTAGGTCCAGGAAAAGTTCTCTGCGGACTCGCAAGAGCTGCAAGCCGAGAATGGTTATTTTCTACAGCAGACAGTATGATTGAGTAGTTAGACATTGTACGAAAAGCCTTTTTCACTTCGGTCGAAGGCTTTTTGTACATCTTATAGGAAATTGTATTTCCATTAATTCAATGTTCGATGCAGAGCGTTCGATGTTCCGGCAGAGCCGGCTTTGTACACTGTTTGTTTAGGTTTGCAGTTATTTTTTGTATTTGTCCTATAAAATCTTAATATCTTCATTATAGTATTGCCTAAGGAGTTTAGTATTCGGAGATAAGATGATTGATCTAACAAATAATCCACACGACAAGCTATTTAAGGAAGTATTTTCCAACAAAAAAGAAGCAATTGCTTTTTTAAGAGATTCTCTTCCCAAGACGTTTTCCAATAAAATTAACTGGAGTTCTCTGAAACTGCAGAAAAACAGTTTTATTGATGAAGATATGAAAGGTAGTGAATTTGATCTTCTTTATGAGGTTAAGTTTAACAAAACTCAGAAAACGAGCTATATTTATGTTTTATTTGAACATCAGTCAAATCCTGATAAATGGATGGGGTTCAGAACGTTAAAATATATGTGTAGAATCTGGGACAGACAATTTAAAGAGCATCCTAGAAGCAAGTATTTACGTCCTATTTTACCTGTCGTTTTGTATCAGGGCAAAAGCCAATGGAATATCTCTACACAATTTAGCGATCAATTTGGAAAAATTGATGTTGATAGTAAATATTTTCCCCATTTTGAGTATTATTTGATTGATCAGAGTGATTTGGATGATGAACATTTAAATGGTCTTATTCTGGGTAAAGTTTTACAGATTCTAATGCATTGTGCTCATCATGGAGATTTTGAACGTATGGAGCATAAAATAATCGATTTTCTTGATAAACTTCCGGATCGTCCAGGTTTGCAAATAAGAATAATGTTTATGTTGTATATAGCTCAGACACAAAGAGAAAAAACTGTTAAAAAATTTATAAAAGATCTTAAAATGTATAAAGACATGGAGGCTGATATGGTTACAGCAGCACAAGTATGGGAAGCACGTGGAGAAGCACGTGGAGAAGCACGTGGAAAATTAGAAACGGCCAAAGATGCAGTTTTGGAAGTTTTAAATTTAAAGTTTGCAGAGGTACCTTATTTGCTTGAAGAAAAAATTAATTATTGCGATAATCTCAAAGAGTTAAAAAATATGCTCAGAAACGCAATCCTCACTAAATCACTAGATGAATTAAAATTTTAATTTTTACTTAAATTATTTGCCAAGACATTTTTAACGGATATAGGACTCATTCGAGGAATCACCCAATAATTCAGTATTCATCATTAATATGAGAATAATTCATTTTTCGGACACACATTTGACAGACAAAATTTCGGATTTTTCAGGTTATTTTGACAAAAGGTTGATAGGATATGCCAATTTTATATTAACCCGTCACGGTAAATTTCCTGTGGAAAGGTTGCAGAATGCTATATATGAAATTGTTTCTTTAAATCCTGAGATCGTTGTTTGCACCGGAGATATTGTTTCCTTAAGTGAACCGGCAGAATTTGATAAATTTATAGAAATCTGCTCTCCTCTTTTAGAAAATGAAAATATTCATTTTCTCTATGTCCCTGGGAATCATGATGCTTATGTCAAGAGAACCGCTCCATATCTGCAAAAAGCATTCAGGGTGCTTAATCAAAATAAGTTTAAAATGTCTGATATGCCGGTAATAAAAAAGATACGTAATCTTTCTTTTTTTCTGGCAAATGAATCTATTCCTACCAATATCTTTCTCTCATGCGGATATCTTAACTCAAAGATAAAAGAAAAATTCCAGGATTGGATTTTCTCGAACAGAGAACCCAACGAAAAGCGTATCCTTGTGGGGCATTATCCATGTTTCATGAGCAATGGAAAACCTCTTTCGTGGAGAAGAAGTCTTAAAGGTTATTCTATCGTGGCTGATGCACTGAAAGATAATCAGCTGGATTTGCTTCTTTGCGGACATATTCACCAGCCCTACATAAATCAATACGGTAAAACAATGGAAATATGTTCTGGCTCTCTTACAATGAATGGAGTATTTAATATTATAGACATAAACCCTACGTCTGGAAAAATAGATCAATATTGGCAGACTGTAAACTCAGGAGATACCCTGGAGACAAGCATGGAAATCCCCCCATTCCCAGCCTGAAGCAAATAATAAAAAGACAGATGTTGACTTATTGAAATATTAAAGTAGCTTATGCGCCTTTCGTTTTTACACTAATTTTTACGTTTATTTTTCAAAAAAAACAGGAATAAAAATGCCTACATACGATTACAAATGCAAAGACTGTTCTCATTCCTTTGAATTTCATCAGAAAATGACAGATGATCCTTTGACAGAATGTCCTAATTGCAAAGGAAATTTGAAGCGACTTATAGGAGCTGGATCAGGAATTATTTTTCAGGGCTCTGGCTTTTATTGTACGGACTATCGTTCAAATAATAAACCAACACCTAAAAATAAAAAGACAGATTCAACTAAAACTGCTTCTTCTAAAAAAGAGCCCACGGGACAGAAAACGAAAAAGCAAAAAGAAAAGGTAACTTAAATTATGATAAAATGTCCAGAATGCGGTACCGATAATCCTATAGGAGCTATATTTTGCAGGGGATGTAGTAAGAAATTAAATTTAGATGACCTTAGACCCGAAACAAAAGATCAAAGCAGTAAAAAAATGGGAACTATTATTTTTGCTATAGTTCGCAAGTCTATTGCAGCTGCGATTTTTCTTTATCTGGCATGGGCGCTTGTTTCTATTTTTCTCTCTGTCCCGATGGGAAAAAAAGCAGAACTTGATTTAAAAGAAGCTAGATTATTGAACCACAAATACACAAGTTTAATAGGGAAAATTAATAATTCTCGTGGAGAAGAGTTTGTTTTTAATTCCGATGAAATAACAATTCTCATAAATCGATTGGCAAATCTTAATGGAAAAACTGAAAGTAAAGGATGGGCATTAGCACCAATAATTATGGATGTTGAGCTTAAAAATAATGGAAATGCTCGCATATTACTGAAAGCAAACCTGAATAATAAAGTTGATATGTATACATCTATTGAAGGTAGATTTTATGTAAATGATAAGCAGGGAGTTTACTTCCATATCATTTCTGCGCATGTTGGCAGATTTTCTCTTCCATTCAATAAAGGAAAGGAAGTAGCAATAAATAGAATAATGACAACTCTTTCGCCTTCTTCAGATACCCTTGATTTGCTTAAAGAAAATATAAAAGAAATAGAGATAACAAGAGACTCAGTATCAATTCGTCTGAAAAAATAATTTAAGTTTTCTCTTGCCCCTTTTTCGCAGGCAGAAATGCCTGCGTTACTTTTTATCCCTTCCTCGCAGCCAGGAATGCCTCGCTACTTTTTTTGTTTCCTCGAAATATCTTTTCTTATTCCTTCTCTCGTTCAAGAATTATATTGGGAGCTTTGAAAGTGCCTAGAATCCTGAATTTTAC